>SPCL01000149.1 GCA_004525335.1 Thermodesulfobacteriales bacterium | reverse complement strand
CTCCTGTCCTTTTACCTCGTGGAAATCAATTTGATATTCTTTTGCCTGACTAAAGATCGAGTTAACGTCTATTGTAGTCGGACTGATTTCCCTTTTTCCTGCGAAAAATTCGACCAGGTCCTGAAGAGAATCCGGCGCAAGCACTTCGACCCCATCTACAACTGCGGCTTCTTCAGCGTTTTCCTTTGGAAGGATAATCCCCTTTAGCTTTGAGTCCCTGGCGCATATTGATGAAGGCAAGGCGCCTTTAATAGATTTAATTTTACCGTCGAGTGAAAGCTCACCAAGGATAATGTAGTCAGAAAGTTTTTCGTGATCTATAAGCCCGGTTGCAGCCAGTATTCCTAATGATATTGGTAGATCAAAGGCTGAGCCTTCTTTTCTAATATCAGCCGGAGCCAGGTTAACGGTGATTCTTCTCTGGGGAATTCGTAACCGCAGTTCTTGATCGCAGCCCTAACGCGCTCTTTACTTTCCCGTACAGCACCTTCGGGCAATCCTACAGTTGCAAACTGAGGGAACCCAAGTGCTATATCAACCTCCACTTCCACAAGATAGGCGTCCACGCTCAAAACTGCGCTGCTTAGAACTTTAGCGATCATAGTAGTCGACTATTATAACCTGAGTTTGCTCTTATATATAAGGTAATTAAATATGGAGAGGAAAGATTTAATATATCAAATTATTAAAAGTCTGCATGCGCTAACGAAATGCGGGTATTACTTTGCTGGCGAACAGCTCCAGGTGCGGCTGCACCCAGCTTGCCGGGAGACCCGGAGGAACTGTAAAGGAGTAATAGTGAGTCAGCGGAACTTCTTTTACATAAGAACGAATCATTTCGATGCATGTATCGACATCCACCACATTGAACAGGCCTAGCTCTTTTAAGTGCTCCTCGTCTCGTATATAAGGAAGTAACGGCATCCCTGCCTTTTCAAACCATGCCGCATAGCCATTCAGCTGATAAAGAACATGTTCCACGGCTTCGTGCCATGTCTTTTCAGGATTGTTTGAAGCGATTAGCCAGAAATACCCACCGCCGATAGTGGGGTTTGTTGTCGTCTTGCCAAGGGCCTTCAATTCAGCAATGTAATGGTCGTAGAGTTCTTTAATCGGTCCGGTTCCTATAAACCCGTCGCCGTATTTTGCGGCTCGTCGAACCCCGGCGGGACTAAATCCTCCGACTAACAAAGGCGGACGGGGTTTCTGGACAGGCTCAGGGGCGAGTTTGGCGTTATTGACCTGATAATACTTACCTTTGTATGTGAGTGTTTCGCCTTCCCAAAGCCGCCGGATGATTTCCAGTCCTTCATTGCTACGCCCGCCACGCTCTTTTCTGGAAATTCCGAAGCTCTCGAACTCTTCGACCTTGTAACCGTTTCCTACCCCAAGCTGAAATCGGCCTTCCGAGATTATATCAATAGTTGCCCCGTCCTCCGCCACGCGTACAGGATTATGAAAGGGTAAAAGCATTACTGCCGTGCCTATACGAATTGTCTTGGTTCGCGCTGCGATAGCCGCCGCTATAGGTAGCACCGACGATGAGAAACCATCCTCATGGAAGTGGTGTTCCTGGAGCCAGACATCATCGAAGCCGTGCTGCTCGGCCCAGACAATTTGATCTAGTGTTTCACCGTAGATTTCTGTGTAGGGACGTCTCCACCGAATAGGGTTGCGAAAGTCGTACCACAAACCGAAACGCAATTTTGCGTTAGTGTTCGTATTCATATTTATCCCCCCCCCTATATGTAGTTTTCAACCATAATACTATTCCATTATTTCACGAAGGATTAATCTTTGTCAAGCCAAATTGATTTCCCAGGTAGCTATTGCTATAAAAAAGAAAACGGGTGGTGAAGATTAGATTATTTTTATTATTTCCTCGGCAGGCCTTGCCAGTACTACCTTGTCACCTTTGATTACAATTGGTCTTTGAAGCAAATCCGGGTGTTTTACCATAAGAGCAATAATTTGAGGGTCGCTTAATTCTTTTTTGGATAATCCTAAGCTCTTATCACCTATATCTCTATTGTCACAATATTAAGAGTGTAGTAAGTTGTTTAAGTTAAATCCGGTAGATACAAGGCGGTTAAATAAAAGAGGATAATTCTGATCGAATAAGCAGCGGGAAAATACTGGCTCTCTTAGCGATGTGCTTAACCATGCTTCTGATTGCGAATGATATTTCCGCCATGAATGTAGCGCTGCCTTCAATAGAGCGTGATTTTCACTCCGATATCAGTACCATGCAGTGGGTAATAAACGCCTATGCCCTTTTCACTGCTATGACAATTGTAGCTGGGGGTGCGCTTGCGGATATGTACGGCCGCCGCAGGATTTTTTTCATTGGCGCCGTAATCTTTGCAGTCATGTCTTTTGTAGGTGGCATCGCAACAAGTGATTATATGCTCATAGGCGCAAGGGCGTTAATGGGAATTGGGGTGCTCTACTGTGGCCTTCAGTATTAGGGATAACTTTTGATTTATTGCCGAGGAATAAGGCGGCTCTGGCTGGAGGACTGATTATTGGCGCCGCGGGGCTTGGCCAGGCGATAGGTCCTGTAGTAGGCGGCACTCTTACTCAATATTTAAGCTGGCGATGGATTCAGTACATTAATATTCCGATTGCCGTTTCAGCAATGGGCATAGCTTGGTGGCAGGTAAAAGAGTCCCATGTTTCCTCTATCAGAAAGAGAATCGATATTCCAGGTATCATCGCACTATCTCTCGGACTGGTTCTTCTTCTTTTCGCGCTTGATCAGGCAAACTCGTGGGGATGGACGGACTGGAGAATATTGCTCTCTTTTGCGATATCCGCTTTATCTATAATTCTTTTTGTATTTATTGAAAGAGCGGCGGGTGATAATGCTCTCATACCGTCGGAAATAATACAAAATAAAAAGTTTATTTCGTCGTGCGTTGCGGTTTCTTTAATAATGCCGACATTTTTTGTCTCACTTCTCTATTTGCCCCAGTTAATGCAAAAGCTCCTTAATTTTTCTGTAATGTCCGCTGGACTTGGCCTTCTTCCCATGATGATTTTTTATGCCTCATTTTCTTTTCTTCAAAGTCGATTAAATGAAAAACTAGGAGCCAAGGCAATAATTTCTCTAGGAGCGCTATGTGTTGTGGTAGGTGCATTTTTATTCTCACGAGTTACAAGTGGTTTTACCTATCAATCTCTTATACCAGGTATGGTGGTTATCGGCCTCGGTATGGGACTTTTTCTTTCCTCAAATGTGACAGCCGGGGTAAGCTCCCTTGATCCCTCGCGCGCCAGCCTCGCCGGAGGCCTGCTTTTTATGTTCCAGATCGCAGGGGGTGCTCTGGGGCTCGGTCTCACAACTACACTGTTCGTTTCATCCTCAAGGGGAGTTTTGGAGAGTGATTTGGCTGATGCGGGATTACATCTATCGGGAGAGGAGCTTAATATGGCCGAAGGGCTTTTATCAGGCACCGAGTCCTCAATAAGTTTGCTTAATCAAATCGGATATGAGAATGCCGATAAAATAATATCCCTAGCAAGCGATGCTTTTCTAAGCGGAATTAAGAGCGGCTTTTTGCTCGACTCATTATTAGCTATCGTGGGTTTTGTGATAGTTGCAATGTACGTAGGGGGCAAATTAAGGTCTAAGAATTAATTCATTCGTCTCTCTATGAAGTTTTGGCAAGTACAACATATCTTAAAGAAGATTCTCTATCTCTTCAGCAGGTCTAGCTAAAATAACTTTTCCACCTTGAACAACAATTGGCCTTTGAAGCAAATCCGGGTGTTTTACCATAAGAGCAATAATTTGAGGGTCGCTTAATTCTTTTTTGGATAGTCCCAGCTCTTTATAGATCTTTTCGTTTTTCCTGAGTAGATCCCTTGGCGGGATATCTAAGCTTTTTACTAATTGAGTAAGTGTTTTTTTGTTGAGCGGTTCTTCAAAATAGTTAATGCTATTAAATTCCGTCTCACTTTCCCTTAGTATCTTGAGTACTTTTCTATAAGTAGTACAAGTCGGTTTTACGTATATAGTTATTTTCTCTTTGCCCATAATTGAGAATTATACCTTACGGTTTAATCTCTCGAGTGTACATGCTCCCCATTAAGAAGCTAGTAGAATTAAGCTAGTAAAACGCTTGACTATTTTGGGCGGGGCAATGCACCCATTTGTTTCATATGTAGTGAACCTATACGGCTCATAGAAAGGCTCATAAACATTTGCACTTACCTTAACCCCCCCCGTTTTATAGCAAAATATCGGGTTTTGGATAACATTAAACCTAAAGAATCTCTTCTATAGACTCCGATATATCGTGCGAGCTACGATATATCGGAGATTTCTTAATCCTGAGGCCCCTTCCGGTTTGTCCCGTAATCAACAATTAACCAATAATTGCCGGTTGTTAGGCGATAATTTTCCATTGTCCTGTTTGTTGGCACATTAGTTGCACTATATACACCCTATAGAAGGGGTCTTAACCGTGAGTACCCGATAGTTCTATTGTCAGGATACTCGCCCTTTTAAATCCTTAACAAATGACTCCGACTTATAAACATGACTTTAGAGAAGAAGATATATATGACGAAGAAAAATAGAACTTAAAAAGTAGTATCCCCTTCTCGACTCTTCTCCCTTGGCTGCCCCTGGGCGCTAAGGGGGAAGGGTCATAATAATGAATGATAAAGGGATGTGAGATGTTAAGGAGATGAACGAAGGGGGATAGCTGAAAACTAAATATTAAAACGATGTTTAAATTTTCCTTAAGGAGGAATGTAAAGATGAAAATTTCAGGAATAGTATATATAGCGGTATTCGCGCTATTAACCTCTTATGTATATGTTTTACCTGGCTACACACAGGTTCTACCTGCTACATGCGGAGCTCTGGTAACGGATATAGACATGTGGAATCAAACTGCTAAGGGAGTTGATCTCCGCACCTACACGAATAGCACACTACATTGGATAGGATGTATGGAGAACGGATGTTCTGCTGACACGTTTTTCTGTGATTTTAATCCAAACACCCAGACACTCTCGTTTGGAACTACT
>SPCL01000273.1 GCA_004525335.1 Thermodesulfobacteriales bacterium | reverse complement strand
TCAGGAGAAGTTCTATGAACAGAACAAATTCAGAAGCATCAGAGATTTGCTAAATAAGATCAGAGTATGGAATACTTACTACAACAATCTAGAGCATTGCGGTTTAAGCGGTAAAACTCCGAACGAGTTTCTGGCTGATTATAAGTTAATTAAACCGCCAAATGTCCTTGCCTAAAACACCGAAAAGTGTCCATCTTCTTGATACTCCAACTTAATCCTGCGTTGACAAAAGGGGTGCAGAACACTTCTAATCTTTTAACAATTAGAGGAAATCTATATACAATTGATACCGATATGCTTAATAAATATAAATAATGCAGAAAACTTCCTTTGCAATGAACTAAGCATAGTGTTAATATATTATTTCTAATATGACTAGGTTTTTACTCCCCATTTTATTGTTATTTTTCTTATTTGCTTCAAACCAAGTTGCCAGCTCAGCTAATGATCAATACGCGGCCAGCGTAGCTACACTGCTTAATGAGAACCCCGGTAAAAACGGCAAGTTAGGGATAGTTGTTAAATCACTAACCACGGGAGAAACTATATACGAGCATAACGCAGACAAGATGTACATCCCTGCATCTAACGAAAAGATAATTACTTCAGTGTCGGCTCTATCACTTTTGGGTAAAGACTATCGGTTCAAAACAGATTTCTTATCGGGCGGAGGAATATTAAACGGTATTCTTCATGGCGGTCTATATATAAAAGGCTATGGCGATCCTACACTATCACAGGGACACCTGGGTTATATAGTATTTCAATTGAAACAACGTGGTGTAAAAGAAATTAAAGGAAGAATTATCGTTGATGATACTTTTTTTGAAAAAGAGAGGTATGCAAAAGGATGGAAAGCAGAGTGGAAAGACGATTTTTACAGTCCTGCGATAAGCGCGCTGTCATTTAATTACAACATTATCGAATTAAAAGTTTACGCATCAAAATCAGGCAACCGGCCAGCAGTTCAGATTGAACCTAGAGGGTCAAATATTGAAGTAATAAACAAAGCTGTTACAAGTAGTAAGAAGGGGGTACTTAAAACAACCTGGCAGGATGATGAAACAATAGTCCTAAGTGGTCAGATTAAACCTAAGGCTACTGTTACTCTAAAAATTCCGGTATTAAACCCTACACTTTTAACCGGCAATGTTATTAAAAATGCTATTGAAGAAGCAGGCATCAAAGTTTCGGGACCCGTTGTAGCTGACAAAGTTCCCAGATGGGCAAATCTAATCTACACTCACTATTCAGACCCGTTGTCAGCGGTAATTACCGAATACAATAAAAACAGCGTTAATATAATTGGTGAGAACCTTATGAAAACTCTCGGTGCTCAGTACAAAGGTATACCGGGAACATGGGATAATGGCTCTGCTGTTATATCAGAATTTTTAAATGAAGTAGGGATCAAAAACGGATTTAAAATAGTTGACGGTTCGGGACTATCGCTACTTAATAGAGTATCGCCTAAAACGCTAACTGATATCTTGAGCTATGCATATGAAGACAAATTAATATCTACTGATTTTCTAGATTCACTGCCCGTAGCGGGAGTTGACGGGACACTTAAAAAACGATTTACGCAATCTGAAGTACAGGGAAGAGTCAGAGCTAAAACCGGATATTTAAATAATGTTAGGGCGCTCTCAGGCTATGTCTTTACAAAAAAAGGTGATGTACTTGTATTCTCTATACTATCAAATGGATTCGGCTGGAAGACTAAAGAGTTACAAAACGATTTACTCGTTCAGTTAGTTGAATGCTGCAATCATTAGAAGCTTGAGTATTCAGTCGCTAATTAGTTAATGATATCTTGCACATATGATTGCTTTTTGATCAAAAAACAGTACATTGTAGGGTAAGTGTTGTTTTGATTAAAGGTGCTAAATGTATAATATCTTTATAGAATAATGATATATAAAGAGATAAAGTACCGTATATTAATTTTCGTTATTTGAGTGATTGAACTTAGACAATTTAATGGCAAGCTGATACTAATTCAGCCATCAAGTTTAATTTGTATTTCACACTCGAATTATTTTTTGTTGACATATAAAGTAAAACGCTTTATTTTTTAAAGCAAATTTAACTATTCTACTTAAATGTTCACCACTATTCTAAAAAGATATGTATGGGTTATAAATCTTATATTGCTGGCAGCGCTTGCCTATTTGTTAGCACTGAGTGTTAATGGCATGGTTCAAAGCAAGGTAACAACGAATAATGCAGAGGCTTCTCAAAATTTCTTCCCGACTAAAAAAAGTAAAAAC
>SPCL01000062.1 GCA_004525335.1 Thermodesulfobacteriales bacterium | reverse complement strand
TAAATCAAATCACGGTTATAGTATTTTTATTGTCTTAAGATGGCAATAGATGGAGGGAGTTCTTATTTTAGTCTCTATTATAAGACCTGCCTAAGATTAAAATTATCAAAATACAAAAGACGAAATTCGTACAGGAGAATTCTATTATGCGGAAAAGAAATAAATGGATTAATATCCCGGCGGTTATTGGCTTGTTATTGTTAATTTCTTTGGGCAGCATCGGAGGGTGCAACAACAATGGGGATAACGATAACCCGGTCGGCAGTGATAACGACGATGGTTTGGGCGGCGCATTAACAACTATATTTAATGGCGGACAGTTCGGGGTCGACTACTCTTGGACAAGTGTTTCCCGCTGCAGGAACAATCGGGATATTACGATGGACGGATGCGACGTAAACGCCGCCTTCGAAACCGACTCGAGCGATCCAATGCCTGCCTGCACCGGAAGCGCCAATCCATTTTGCACCCTTGATGAGTGCGTAGCCTGCTATGAAGTGGACATGATGCAAATGAAGTCGGTAGGCGCGACGCTCCTTAGACTCTACTCCCCCAACTACAGCGTAACGGATGCGGCAAGCAAGCAGGGTGTTAGTGTTGTGGTAGGGACACAGAACGGGACAATCACAAAGCTGGCAAGTGACGCAACTTTCGCCGCAACCTTTCTTAAGGGCCAGTACAATCCGTACATTACGCCGCTTGAGCCGCACATTAAGGACGGAACCATAGTCGGCATCATCCTGGGAAACGAGGTGAACGGGAGTTTCGGGTGCGCGCCGTGCAGCCCGGCACTTTTGGGAATGGCCGCCACGAACCTGCGCGCGGCTCTTAATAAAATCACAGGGGGCAGCGATGTGAAAATCGCTACGACCTTAGTCGGCATCCCAACCTCTCCGGCTACACCTACAGCCGAGGAATATTGCAATGCCTCGGATATTGACGCGGTAGGATTCGATCTATACTGCCCACTTAAAGGTCAGAGTCCCCCCGGAGGAACGACAGTATGCACAGGCAAGAACATTCCTGCCGGATGCAATACTCCCCCTCAGTGTGTTGATGTCAGCATAACGGGATGGTACGAAACCAATACCCCCACAGCGTGTCTGGGTAAGTCATTTATTGGCGAGACCGGATACACCACGGGAAACACAAGTAACCCGGGATCAAACGATACATCCCTCTATCCCGATCTGACTACAATGCTAAACACCTACAAAACGTGGGCATGCACGAACCAAATCCAGTCTTTTTATTTCGAGTGGTTTGATGAGGACGAGACCAATATCAGCGCGCCAAACAAGTTCTTTGGAATTTATGAATGGACGACAACGGCTGCTATTCAAAATTACCCGGCCTCAAAATATCAGGACACGGTAAGCAAACTGTTTACCTGCCCGTAGAATATACGGGGCTGTTTAACACTTTTGGGATTATGCCGTTATAGCTGACTTGGAAGAGAATGCTTGCTCTGGCGAAAATTGTTTTCTGGCCATTTGGCCCTCTACTTATACTATATTATTAAGGGTGTACCTTATTATAAGGGATGCCCGTCGTATTTTTCCTGAAGGGAGTGGAAGTATATCAAAGAAAGTATTTTATTGTCCCGTCTAACTCCGTCTATTCTTCGACTGAAGGCGGCGTAAGGGTAAACCCTAGCTGTTTGTAGACAGATCCCATATTTATGTAGAGCCGCTCTTCTGATATCTCGCCGTCAGTAATTTGGGAGATTAATACGGCTGAGACTTTGACCGCTTTCTTTGTAGGGGGCAAATCTCCCCTTGGGCCCATATTGGTGCCTGTAAAAGTCATCTGCGTTGTAACAGTATTGCCATCTATGCTCATGTGATCGGGCTCGAATTTCATATCTGGATATGCGGTCCTAAGGTATCTCAAATAGTCCATAAGAGCTACAGTACCATTGAGCTCTGAGTTATCCTGGTCAACAAGATGAACGGTAATGTCAGCGGAGTATAGTTGGTCTGCTATTGCAGTGTTACCGGTGTTCCAAACCATGAGGCTCTGCTTTACGAGTGACTCTGCATCCCCTCTTGACTCTGCACTGACCGGGTTTATATCGGCTAGAACAAAACCTGCAGTAAATAACATTAGAGCTAAAAATAAATTTAAGGAATATGTCTTCATAGAACCTCTCCCTATTATAGATGGAATTATACAAAGCCTAACAAATAGCATCTTTTAATGCAATAGATTTAATAGGTGGATGAAAGAAATATGTTAAACTCATTTTTTAAGGTGAACGATCATGAAAAGAGGAATATTAATTGTAGTAGGCGCTGTTTTTGCATTCATGCTGATACGCATGTTTATAATAATTGTGGTCTTGCTGACTACGCCTGAGGGAGAGATCCATAAAAAGGGACTTATCTCCGGGCACAAAGGTGACTGGTCTGCCGCCATTGAGCATTTTGACAGAGTAATTGAAATGAAACCCCATCACGAGAAGGCCTATACCACAAGAGCTTATGCCAAGTCACAACTCGGCGACCAGCAGGGCGCGATCGAAGACACGACAATAGCGCTTCAGAAATACCCCTTTTACGGAAGAGCTTATGCTGTGCAGGGACTTGCTGAGTTCAGAGCCGGGGACAAGGAGATCGGCTGTAAGGATATGCAGCAAGCCTATGACCTTGGGTTTGAGCAAGCCAAAGAATATATAAATCAGTACTGTAATTAGAATCTATCCGATATAATTTCCTTAGTAGAAGTTACAAAACCGAACTAAATTTACAACAGGAGAAATGCATGAAACTTAAATCTGCAATGTTTATCGCCCTTTTGTTATTGCTACCCTTAATGGCACAGGCTCAATCGGCCAGGGAATACATAGACCAGGGCATTACAAAAGCCACCTCCGGCAATTTACAAGGGGCGCTTTCTGATTTTAACAAGGCTATAGAAAAAGACCCAAAATCTGCAGAGGCTTACTACAGCCGGGCAGTTACCAAAGCCAGTTTGGGTGACCAGAAAGGCGCGCTTTCTGATTTTGACCGCTCAATTGAGCTAAACGACAAGTCTGCATACGCCTATAACAACAGGGGAAATCTGAGAGACGACCTTGGTGATAAGGAAGGAGCGATAGAGGACTATGACCGGGCAATTGAGATTGACCCCAAGTTTGCCATGTCTTATAACAACCGTGGCACTGCAAAAAGAGAGGTAGGTGATATTGAGGGCGCACTTTCAGATTACAACAAAGCAATTGAGCTTGACCCAACTTTTGCGATGCCATATAACAACATCGGCAATTACAAAAACTCACAAGGGGATTATAAAGGCGCAATTGCCGACTTTAACGAAGCCATTAAGCTCAACCCGAAGTTTACGATTGCCTATTTCAACAGAGCCAATGCAAAAGACGATTTGGGAGATTACAAAGGTGCGATCTCTGATTACGACAAAGCTATAGCGCTTAACCCCAGATATTTTGATGCCTATAACAATAGAGGTAACGTGAAGAGTAAACAAAAAGACTATCAAGGAGCGATCTCTGACTACGACAAAGCAGTTGAGCTTAACCCCAAATTTGCTTTGGGATACTATAATATTGGGCTTTCCTATTATAATTTGGATAAGTACACGGACGCAATCTCTAGCTACGACAAAGCAATCGAGCTTAATCCCCGCTTTGCTCAGGCTTACGACAGCAGGGGCCGGAGTAAAGGTCTAATAAAAGACTATCAGGGCGCATTATCAGACTTCACTATGGCCATTGATCTTGACCCGCAAAACGCCAAAGCTTATTACGGAAGCGGGTTCTCTAAAATATTGCTGGATAAAACAGAATCGGGCTGTGCAGATGTAAAAAAAGCAAAGGAAATGGGCTATGCTGAGGCCGAAAGTATATTAAAGCAGTACTGCAACTAATTATTGTAACATCCTGTATATACTTATTTTATATTATTCTAATAGTTAAAGTTTCTCAACTTAAATCTAAAAGTCGGCGGAATGACCTGAAGGTATCAAAATTATATTGTTATTTTCATTCTAAGTCTATCAAATTAACTTACTGATACTCAAAACACTCAACATCGAATATGTTTTCTGTTATATTAAATTCTTAAGATCATAGTTTTGGAGAGAGAGACATGAGAGAACTGCCTGAGAGAATGAGCGAGAAGCTTTATCACGATAATTATATTCCGGATGAAACTCTTAAGCTGAGGAAGAAGTTTAGAGCGTTTGCCGAGAAAGAGCTTTTTCCGATCGCTTATGAGTTTGGTCAGCGCACAGAGAGTAACGAGAACTTCCCGATGGAGCTTTTCAAGTCCATGGCTAAAAAGGGTTTCTTCAAAGTCCCTCACAAAAAGAAAGACGGCGGGCTCGGACTTAAATTCCCCGCATGCGCGGCGGCCACTCTGGCAGAGGAGCTTGCATATATCAGCGCAAGTTTTTCAGGCTCGGTGAACGCTCATTTTTTACTCGCAGGCGTTAGCCTCGCACAGGGATCTAACTATATTAAACGCAACTATTTGGCCCCACTTATGGAATGTGAGGCCATCGGCTCGTTTGCAATGACTGAGCCTCAGTCGGGCTCGGATGTGAGGCCTGACTCTCTAATCACAAAGGCCACTAAAACCAAAGGCGGATACATTGTCTCGGGGCAAAAACGCTATATCACAAACGCAGGCATCGCAGACTACACTGCCACGCTTGTAGAGTTAAACGGCAAGTCCTGCATGTTTGTAATCGATATGAACTCTAAAGGGGTTAGCGTAAGCGAGCCCGACAAGAAGCTCGGCAATAGAGGCGAGCTTACATATGACATATATTTCGACAAGGTAAGAGTCCCCAAGGAAAATCTGATTGGTGAGGAGGGGGACGGAATTAAAAATTGCCTCACTGCTCTTATGTACGGACGTACGGGAATCGGCGCGGCTGGGGTGGGAATGGCCCAGTCGGCTTTTGATGAAAGCGCGTCTTATATGAAGGAGAGAAAAGCGTTTGGCAAACCGATTAGCCAGTTTCAACACTGGCAGTTTTTAATGGCTGAGCGGACAATTGAGATTGAGAACGCTCGGAACCTATATATAAAGAGCGGTCTCAGAATAGACGGCGGGGAGAAGTTTCCAATTGTTGAGTCCTCAGGGGCAAAATTTTACGGCTCCAAGATATCTGTAGATATGGCTCGCGACGCGGTGCAGATATTTGGCGGCTACGGGCTGATGGTTGAGCTTGCGCATGACAAGTCGACATATAAAGTTGAGGAAATTTACCGCGACTCCAAAGTGGGCGAGATCTACGAGGGGTCTAACGAAATCCACAAGATGGTTATAGCGCGTGAGATTTTCGGGAGATAGGCCTTATTAATTTAAAACTAGACAAACTCTACGCAACTGCACAAAATATTGATTTTTCCTAAGCTCGGGGTTTACTTATACTCCCATGGCGATGAAGTTAAAGAATGTTGTCCCGCTTGGGCGCTCGTTTGATGAGTACAGGCTCATGTTCAATCTTTCAAAAAGCGACCTGGGCAAGCGCATAATCGGCGTGGGTGACGGCCCTGCCAGTTTTAATGCAGAGATGAACGAGATGGGGAAAACAGTCGTCTCGGTAGACCCTATTTACTTCTTCAGCGCTAAAGACATATCCCATAAATTTAACAAGGTATTCGATAATATAATCGAGCAGGTTAAAAACACCCCGGGCGACTGGACTTGGACATATCATATGTCCCCTGATGATTTAAGAAACCACAGAATAGAGGCGCTTGATCGTTTCACTTCGGATTTTGAGCAGGGCAAAAAAGAGGGGCGGTACATAACAGGAGAATTACCCGCGCTGCAATTTCAAGACGGAGCTTTTAATATAGCCCTATGCTCACACCTTCTGTTCCTTTATTCCGAGCACTACGATTACAATTTCCACAAAGCCTCAGTGTATGAGATGCTACGGGTATCAGAGGAAGTCCGCATCTTCCCGCTGTTGGATTTGATGCTGAGACGCTCTCCTTATATAGGCCCTCTTATAAAAGAACTCGAAAGAGACGGCTATAAGGTGAAGATCAAAAAAGTGCCCTACGAAATACAGCGCGGCGGCAATGAGATGATGTGGGTATTCAAGACATCAAAAAACCGCATGCTTCCGATTTAATCCACCTTACTTATTTAATTACCTATCTCGATTTTATTGCTGATTGCTTTATAATAATTCGCTATGAAACAAATATGTAAGAAATGCCTTCTTATTGGCCATGGGAGACACGGTTTCTTTTCTGGCAATGTATATATAGCCTTTTCCCAGATAGCGCTGGGAGTAGCGCTCATTGCCATAAACATAGATAGACTTAGCGGGCCTGAGCTGATTATTCACATCTTAGCTGCTCTAAGCATTGTAGTCGGCGTGTTAAATCTACTTGATTCAAGAAAGCCCGGGCGTATATGCCCTAGATGCAACAAGGCAGAGATGATAGTTATCGAAACACAGGAAGGTCAAAAATTCATCAAAGAAAACAATATCTCTCTTCCGCAATAATATAAAAACAATCATCCTCAGAATCTCGCGAACCTTTTCTCAAGTTTTTAGCCCTGCGTTATTCCCTATATTTTATTACTAAGTTATATTGTAGAAACAAAAACAACTACAGGAGATTACTATGTCTGAAATTACACTGGATCACCATTTACATTCATTTGGAGAAGGTGACGTTGAAGCAATACTTGAGGATTACACCGAGGAATCTGTCATCATCATCCCAAACACTGTTATTAAAGGGCTTGATGAGATAAAAGACTTTTTCACCAACCTTGTAACTGAGGTACTCCCTCCGGGGTGCAATTTCCATCTGCACGACAAGGTGGTCATGGACAATATCGCCTATCTGGTCTGGCATGCGGATTCAGACAATTACGAGGTGCCGTTCGCTTCCGACACATTTGTATTTGACGATGATGACAAAATAGCCGTTCAGACAATCGCATTTGTCCTTAAGGAAAAGGAGTAAAATCGCGCACAAAGATTAACGCTATGAACCAGAACTCCCGTCAAACTCTTAGGATAGAGATATGGATGAAGGACAATATGGAATGGTCTCTTGAGGGTGACGGATCGCCTTTGCAGTTTCAGCAGGCGGGTTTGAAAGTTCGCTCCCTATTCTCAGACGTTGTAGAGCTTAAGCTCGTTAAGAACAAAACTGATATTATCACCGTACCCAAAGACACTGCGCTTGAGATTATTAAAGACAATCTTGGCAGCGAAAACCTGATGCTCTGTGATGAACAATTCACACGCATGATGGTGTTTTTTTACCTGACTAGGTAGAATACAAATCATATTAAAATTTGTTAATGAATCCATGCTCGCACTTCTAAACAACTGGATAAACGATTGAAATTCGCAGCCATAGACGTCGGATCAAATGCTATAAGGCTCCTATTCACACAGGTCTTCGAGAACAATGGGGAGACCTTCTTTAAGAAAGACTCTCTGTTTAGGGTGCCGATACGGCTCGGCGAAGACTCCTTTGTTAAACGAAGGATTTCAGATGAAAAAGCGGACAGCCTTATAAAAACCATGATTGCTTTTAAGTACCTAATAGAGGCCTACGCCCCGCTTGACTACATGGCAATCGCCACAGCAGCTATGCGTGAGGCTGACAATTCACACGAAATAGTGAACGCTATTAAAAAAGAATCGGGAATAGATATGGAGATCATAGACGGGCAGCGGGAAGCGGAGATAATATATTCTAACCATGTAGCGGAAAAGCTGGATAACAAAGGAAACTATCTATACATAGACGTCGGAGGAGGAAGCACAGAGCTTACGCTCATTTCGGGCTCCGTTATAGTGGAGTCATATTCCTTTAAGCTCGGCACTGTGCGCTTGCTTGAAGAGCAGGTACCCAAGACAGAGTGGCAGAATATGAGAAACTGGATTAAGGAAAACACTTCTGACTACCCTTCCATAAAGGGCATAGGTACCGGTGGAAACATCAACAAAATATTAAAAATGTCTCTTAAAGAAGAAGGTGAATTCTTGAATTATAAAGACATCAAGAAAGTATCAGACCTGGTAAATTCATTTAGTTATGAGGACAGAATCTCCAAGCTCAACCTAAGACCGGACAGAGCGGACGTAATTGTTCCTGCGACTAAGATTTTTTTAAAGGCAATAAAATGGGCCGACATTAACGAGCTCTATGTTCCAAGCATAGGGCTATCAGACGGCATTATTCACGTGTTATATGAGAAACAAAAGAGATTAGTACTTGAAGCTTAATTAGGCATGAAATTTGTTAGAGGCTTTAATACAAGAATATTTTGCATATATTAAACAAATGCCAGCCCCTTTAGAAAAAAGCGATTATTACACACTGCCGGACAATCTTGAACGGGTGGAGCTGCTGCGTAGGCTAACAACTGACCACAGCTTTATTCTGGACCCCCCTCATAAAAAGAAAGAAGAATTTCTCGACACTTTTGACAGACGCCTTCACAGCGCAAATCTTGTGCTGATCAAAGAAGGCAGCTCATATTATCTCAGAGATTTAATACAAGGCCGCACGGTTGCACTACTTGAAGACACTAAAAATATAAATCCTAAATTTTGGTGGGATTTCCCAAAGTGCAGTTTAAGGGCCGAGATTAAACCTTTGTGCGATATAAGGGCTCTACTTTCTCTAGCTAAAATTGAAAGATCTATAGCAACGCTTAGGCTCTTAAATAAAGACAAAAAGACTGTGCTCTTAACATATATAAAAGACCTGAAAATGTTAAACAGTAGCGAGACCAAACCTAATATAGTTGTGCAGATTAAACAACTTCGAGGATATGAAGAACAAGCGGGCGAATTTAAGCAATACTTAAACACTCTTGGACTTGAAGTTACAGACGGAGACATTATCTCAGCCGCAGGGTCAATTGATGGGAAATACCCCCTTAACTACTCATCTAAAATCAACGTGCATCTAAAGCCCGGGATGAAATCTCTGGAGGCGGCAAAGCTTATATTCCAGAATTTACTTGAGACTATGAGGGTCAATGAATTTGGAATAATAGAGGATATAGACACCGAGTTCCTTCACGATTTTAGAGTTGCCGTGAGGAGAACACGCTCGGCGCTCAGTCAGATTAAGGCCGTATTCTCGCTTGAGGACACTCTCAAATTTAAAGACGAGTTTTCCGCAATCGGAAAAGCTACAAACGAGCTTAGAGACTTGGACGTTTATCTCCTGACCGAGGATTCATACAAGAATATGCTCCCTGAGGACTTAAGAGCGGGGCTGGATCCGCTGTTTGGCTCTTTGGCTGAGCAGAGGAAGAAAGCTAAGAAGGTGTGCGCTGAGTTTCTTGAATCAGACACATATAAAGAGTCTATAAAAACTTGGGACGACTTTTTGAGAAACACAGAAAGCGATCCCAAGCTCGCTCCCAATAGCGAGAGGCCGGTAATTGATCTTGCAAAAGAGAACATATGGAAAAAGTATTCAAGGGTCATAAAACTCGGAAGAAAAATTCAGAGCAATACCCCCGACCC
This sequence comes from Thermodesulfobacteriales bacterium, assembly GCA_004525335.1. GTDB lineage: Bacteria > Desulfobacterota_D > UBA1144 > Nemesobacterales > UBA2774 > CR02bin9. The sequence goes on along the minus strand of SPCL01000062.1, from coordinate 1,541 downwards.
TGAGATTCACCGCCTTAGGATTGAGTGCAAGAAACTGAGATATCTCCTGGAATTCTTCTCATCTCTCTTCCCCGAAGACGATATAAAGACTGTCATACAGCACCTAAAAAAACTGCAGGACAATCTTGGGGACTTTAACGATCTTTATGTTCAGCAACAGAGCCTTAAAAAGTTTCTAAACCAAACAGACATCGGGTATGATCACTCTAAACAAAAAACCCTAGCCGCTGCCGGAGGCCTTGTCTCGGTGCTTTATCAGCGTCAGAACAATTTGAGAAAGAAATTTAAAGAGAATTTTGATGAGTTCAGCGACAAAGAAACAACGGTATTATCTAAGAAACTGTTTAGTAAAGGATAGACAAACGGCAATATGAAAAAAATAGCAATTTACAGCATGAAAGGCGGAGTCGGCAAAACTGCAGCCTGTGTCAATTTAGCCTATTTAGCTTCAGCAGATGGCTTTAACACACTGCTCTGCGATCTCGACCCTCAGGGGGCTTCGACTTATTATTTCCGTATCCGGGCGTCTAAGAACTTCAACACCAATAAGTTCATAAAGGGCGGAAAATATATAGACAAGAACATCAAAGGAACCGATTTCCCCAATCTCGACCTGCTCCCCTCTAAGCTCTCGTACCGCAATTTGGACCTGGCCCTTGATGCACTTAAGAATTCTAAAAAAAGACTTAAGCAGATACTGAGCGAGCTTGAGGATGACTATGACTATTTGTTCATGGACTGCCCTCCGGGAATTTCTCTCGTATCGGAGAATGTTTTCAACGCGGCGGACCTGATACTTGTCCCCTTGATACCTACAACACTGTCCGAGCTTACTTATGAGAAGCTGCTTAAATTCTTCGAGAAAAATGATATTAACCCGAAGAAGATTCATACCTTTTTCTCTATGGTAGAGAGCAGAAAAACGCTTCACCGGGAGACAATGGATAAGCTCGCCCGGGAAGGTGGCAATATACTTGAGTCTCAAATCCCATACCGCTCGGATATTGAAAAGATGGGCATTTACCGCGAGCCGGTGCCGGTCACCAGCCCGCACTCAGACTCAACCCAGGCTTACAATAAACTCTGGGATGAGATAAAAGCAATTTCAAATCATTAATATAGACAATATCTATGGCCTTTGAGATAGAAAGAAAATTTTTAGTAAATGAACTGCCGCCGGAGATCGACAGATATCCTCATAGCGAGATTATGCAGGGTTATCTCATGATCACGGATAACGATATTGAGGTCAGGGTTAGAAAAAGAGGCGGGCACTGCACACATACTGTTAAATCTGGCAGCGGTCTTGTAAGAAAAGAGGCCGAAAAAGAAATCACAGAGGCTGAGTTCTTCGAGCATTGGCCCGAGACAGAGGGCAAGCGGGTCTTAAAAGTCAGATACGATATAGATTACGAGGAATTTCTGATAGAGCTTGATATTTACTCAGGCGATCTACAAGGACTAGTAGTCGCAGAGGTTGAATTTGACAGCGAAGAAGAAAGCTCACACTTTGAGCCGCCTAAGTGGTTCGGTGAAGAAAT
>SPCL01000281.1 GCA_004525335.1 Thermodesulfobacteriales bacterium | reverse complement strand
TGTGATTTATGCCTCATTAGCTAAGTAGCCTTAAATACAAACTGCATTCAAGTTGAACTTTGATTGAACTAAATATTTTGGAGTTAGGCTTTCATTAATGGTGGTGATACACCATGTTAGAGGCAATGTTAGAGAGTATGCGATGGATTTTGATCGATATTCTATTCCAAACAGCCCCTAATACCGCGTATAAGCAATGGCGGGCTTTTAGTGGTGCTAAGCTTTGCGCTTCGCATTATTGCTCGTGTACTTTGACAAGTTATCGCCTTGAACTCCGCCACTTCTCATACGCGAAAACGTTGTACGCAAGCTCAAAACAAGAAGCACACGCCTAAATGATAAATTAGAAATAGAGTAAAAAACTTGATAAAATGAGCTCAACCCGAATGTTATTATTCTTTCTACTTGTCAGTATTATGTTTTGTTCCTGTTCGAAACAGAAGACAATGGAATTTACTGATCTTAATGGTTACAGGTATGAAACTGTGATTAATGATCCTACCGGATTACGCGTTTACACCCTTGATAACGGGTTGAAGGTTTACCTTTCAGTAAATAAAAGTGAACCACGCATCACAACCTATATCGCGGTGCGTGCTGGTGCTATCAACAATCCTGAAAACAGCACCGACCTTTCACATACTCTTGAACACCTGATGTTTAAGGGCACCAGCTCTTTTGGTACGGTTGACTGGGAGCACGAAAAACCATTACTAGATTCGATCTCTGTCCTGTTTGAATTACACCGGATGGAAAAAGACATAACAAAAAAGCTGGAGATATATAAACTTATTGACAAGCTCTCTTTCGAAGCTTCAGGGTATTCAATTCCGGGCGAGTATCACAAGATGATGAGTGATATTGGTGCCAGGAATGTTGGCGCCTTCACCCAATATGAGAGCACAATTTATGTGAGCGACATACCTTCTAATGAATTATGGCAGTGGCTGACATTGGAGATCAACCGGTTTGGAGATATTGCCCTCCGTTTGTTTCATACCGAAATTGGAACTTTGTGGGAAGAGGATAATATGTACCAGGACCAGGATGTAGTAAGGGCAGAAGATATTTGCCGTAAAGGCCTATTTCCTACCCATCCCCTTGGACGAGGAATGGATAAGCAACAACTGAAAAATCCGTCCGTGGTTGACGTCATGAGATTTAAAGAGGCCTGGTATGTTCCTAACAATATGGCGATATGCCTTTCAGGCGACCTTGATCCGGACAAAACGATCCGGATGATTGACGAAACTTTTGGGCAGTTAAAATCCAAACCTTTGCCTGAAAGTAATCAGCCAGTTGAGGATCCGGCTACAGAACCTGTAATTAAGGAAATACATGGCCAGGCAGGAGAAATGGTGTTTCTTGGATACCGGTGCGGAGGGATAAAGTCAGAGGATAGAAAATACATACAACTGATCAGTAATATATTATACAATAGACAGGCCGGCTTAATAGATATTGATCTTATTCAGGGGCAGAAAATATTGTCTGCAAATTGCCAGGTAAATTTTGGTTCTCAGTATGGATTCATGGTATTTAACATTAAGCCGAATAACGGACAGACATTAGAAGAGGCAGTAGAACTGGTTATAAGTGAGATAGATAAGGTTAAGAAAGGCGAATTTCCGGAATGGATGCCTGAAGCCATAGCCAATCAGTATCGGCTAAGCCAAATGAAAGATCTTCAGGAGAACTGGAGGGTAGACCAATATGCAAATGCTTTCACATATGAAATGGACTGGAGTGACGAACTGGATTTCGCAGATGAACTGGAGAAGATAAGCTCTAAGGAGATAGTAAAATTTGCCAATGATTTCTTCCGGGATAACTACGTTGTGGTATATAAAAGAAAAGGAGAGGCTGAAGGAATCGTAAAGGTCGAAAAACCAGCCATAACACCGATCATCATTAACCGGGATGCTGAAAGTGAATTTTATACCGGGTGGAAAAAGATCTCCTCAGATCCCATATTACCTGAATTTGTTGATTTCGCAACATCCATCAATACAACAAAACTGAAGGAAGATGTTGAATTAAGCAGCATTAAAAATGAGGGAAATGAGTTATTCAGCCTTTACTACATTATTGAGGCAGGCAAGAGTAATGATCTCAGAATTCCCATTGCTCTGAATTATTTACCTTATATCGGATCATTGGGTCATAGTGCAACTGAACTGAAGCAGGAGTTGTTCAGGTAT
>SPCL01000032.1 GCA_004525335.1 Thermodesulfobacteriales bacterium | reverse complement strand
GGAACAAGGGACAATTACAAGAGTATCGAAATGATTGCTTCCTGAAGAAAAAGGCGCCCCTAAGTCGCTATCACTATATATATCATCGACCCAAGGACGGAGCTCTTCAGCTTTAAGCCCAAGCTCGTCGTGCAACACTCTCCTGCCCCATTTGCTGGCAATTAAATATTTATGGCCCGGGCATCTGCGGAGAAATTCCACACCGTAAGCAACCCCTGAAGCTCCTGTAAATCCTACTATAGTTCTCATAACTAAGGTAAGTATATCCCAGAGAGCACAAAAAGGAAGATGGCAAATCCTACCAATATGTTTATTTTAAAGAACGCGAGGTCAATATTTTCAGCCTTTCTATGTTCTAAGAATAAAAGTGCTCCTATTAGTACTAGAAATACACCCGCTACTATTGATTTAAACATAAAGAAGTATAGAAAAGCTACAAAGAAAAATGCGCTCTGGTGAAGCGCGCTTGAGACCATGAGTGCTGTGCCTCGGCCATAAACCGATACCATAGAATAAATTCCAGCCTTTTTATCAAACTCTTCATCCAATGTAGCATAGATAATATCAAACCCAGCGACCCAGCAAAGCGTAAATAATGAAAGCACTACGGCAGGTAAAATCCCCTCAAATGAACATGTTACCGCCACCCAACCCCCAAGAGGAGCCAGCGCTAAACCTAACCCTACCCCGAAATGACAAAACGGGGTAAATCGCTTCATGAGTGGATATATAATAAAAATGATAAGTGGTATCGGAGATAGATACAGTACCAAATCACAGATTAAATAGGCTGAGATAAAATAAAGAATAAGAGCTAGCACAGTAATAATGTAAGCCTTAGTTAAACTTATTTTCCCTGACGGCAGCTCCCTATCCTCAGTTCTGGGATTAAGAGCATCTATCCTACGGTCTAGTATCCTATTTATTGCTAACGCGGAAGTCCTTGCTCCTGTTGCAGCAAGTACAATTAAAATGAGCAGCTTCCAATCAGGCAGCCCCTTTGCAGCAAGGAAAGTTCCTGCAAAAATAAGCGGCAGGGAAAAGAGCGTGTGCTCAAATTTTATAAAGTTCGCGTAGTTTTTTAATTTACTCATCGAAGCTAATGGATTTTACCTGAAAAATACAATAATTTGCTTTACTTTTACATGTTCTTCTATAGAATAACCAACAATCTTACTTGGGGTAATTAGTAATGACCACACCTGAACTTGCTAGAAGAATTTCCGAAGATTTGATCCAAGGCAATATGGAAAGTATCAGGGAAGCTTTATCGAACATACACCCTTCAGAAATAGCAACAATACTCCAAACATTTAACCCTGAGGACCATCCAAAAATCCTTGAAGCTCTGGATAACGAGACAGCGTCAGAAGTATTTTTGGAGCTCGATCCGGAGCAAAGAGAAGACATACTTGAGGAACTGGACGCGGACAGAATTGCCGATATTGCAGATGAGATGGATTCTGATGATGCTGCTGACTTACTTGGAGAGCTGTCTGAACAAACAGCAAAATCTGTACTCGATAAGATGGATATTGAGGCAGCAAAAGATGTAAAACCACTTCTCAAATACCCAGAGGATACCGCGGGCGGTATCATGCAGACTGAGCTTGTTAAGGTTAGCCAAAACTCTACAGTCCGAGATACGATTAATTGGATTAGAACTATAGCAGACGAAGTTGAAGATTTTCAATTGGTTTTTGTAACTGATGATCAGGACAAATTATTAGGTCAGATATCACTAAGCAAATTAATTCTTGCTACGCCCAACACTACAGTAACAGACATAATGGAGCCGGTAGAAGTGACAACAACTCCTTATATTGACCAGGAAGAAGTTGCAAAAATATTTCAAAAATATGATGTTCTGTCATTGCCTGTAGTTGATAGTAGAGACGTTCTGGTAGGAAGAATTACCGCTGATGATATTCTGGACGTTATTAGTGAGGAAGCATCAGAAGACATGTTGCAAATGGCAGGTGTGGGGTATAGCTTACACCCTTTGTATACACCTACAGCAACCAGAATCAAACTACGAACTCCATGGCTTTTGCTTACGCTGATTGGTGAATTATTTATAGCTTTTATTATCGTTTATGCATTCCAGCCTACACTAGAAAAAGTCGCGATATTGGCTGCGTTTATGCCTGCTATTATGGCTACGGGTGGAAATGTCGGGCTTCAGACCACAACTATCATAATTAGAAGTCTTGGAATGAGAACTATTAGTGTAAAGCAGATGTTTAAGTTAGTAATTTCTGAAATGAAAGTAGGTCTCGCTCTGGGACTAATTTGCGGACTAATTGCAGCATTGATAGGCGCTTTAATAAGCTATAACCAACCAGAGGTGGCAAGACTTGCATTGGCTGTATTCATCGCAATGGTTTCAGCAACTCTAGCTACATCATTTATTGGAGTTGTGGCGCCGCTTCTTCTTGATAAATTTGATTTTGACCCCGCCGCCGCTTCAGGACCTTTCCTCACCATGTTTAACGATATCTTCGGTTCTGTCTTTTATCTTTTTATCGCAATGCTGATTTTGTAACTACCTACACTATTCACTATAGTAGATACCCGTCATTCTTGTTTATACTATTTAGAATGAATAAAGTACAAATCCGCCCGCGCTACACATTCTCAGTCCCTATCAATAAGGAAGAAGTTTTAGTAAAGTTAAGAGATGCTCTGGAAAAACATACTCCGGATCTAAATGGTAAATTTGTAAAACCTCTTGTTGTAATATCCGTAAATGAAGAAGACCAACATTTTTGGTCGCCTGAGCTTAGCCTTGATGTAGAAGAAAAAGAGGATGAAACCGAAATCAGATGTACTTTAGGACCCCGCTCAGCCCTGTGGACAATGTTCGCCGCATTTTACGGATTTGCCGTTCTACTCGGGATAGCGGGCTTAGTACTTGGGCTTTGTCAGTTGTGGCTGGGACTAGACGCCTATGGTCTCTGGTTTGTTCCGGTCTCTATAATTCTTTTAGCGGCTGCTTACGGGATCGCTCTAACCGGCCAGAAACTCGCATATGAGCAGATGCTAAAGTTGCGATCATTTATAAAAGAAACTTTAAAGGCTGAGCATTCAAAAAATTCATAATTTATAGCTAAACTCCTACTTTTAAGGAATAATATCCATTCTATGGATTCAACTGAAGCCCTTTTACTGAGAAAAACTTCTTATCGTGATTCAGATTATATTCTAAGTTTATTTACCAAGGACCTTGGCAAAATAAGCGGAATAGCGATAAATGCTAAAAACAGCATGAAAAGGTTTGGAGCACGCCTTGAACCGTTCGTACATCTTAGGGTCAGGTTCAAAGAAACTGGAAGGGAATTTAAATTAATTCAAGACACCGAGACAATTCAAGTCTTCCCAGGTTTTATTGAAGATATAGAACTCTTTACATTGGGCAGTTTACTCCTTGAAACTACTGATATTCTTACACCCAGAGAATCCCCAAACGAAGAGATGTTCCAATTATTAAGCAATGCACTCAAGAACATGAATTCTAGAGAAAGCCCTTTACCTATAGTTTTACAATTTCAACTACAGGCACTATCAATATCAGGTTATGAACCGAATTTATATAGCTGTGCTAAGTGTGGAGAGGCGATTGAGGGAGATTCATATTTCAGCATAAATGGGGGCGGAGCAGTTTGCTTTAAGTGCGCAGGAGATAAAAAGAAGGGACTTATTTTTAGTAAGGATTTCTTATTTGATCAAGCATTAATGGAGTCAAACCTTGAAAAAGTTCTAAAATATATAAAACTCTTTATAAAATTCACTGAGCGTCATACAGAAAAAGAACTTAAGTCTGGCAAATTCATAGAGGAGCTCAAATCATGATAAAGGTTCCAGGGTTTTTAGGAAGCGCTGTGTCATCTGGAGTTAAGAGGAGCGGGAAGTTGGACCTTGCGTTAATCTATTCTGAAGTTCCCGCTAAAGCGGCAGGAGTTTTTACTACTAATATAGTAAAAGCACCTCCGGTGTTATTAGGAATGGATAGAATCAAAAGCGGTTATTGCCAGGCTGTACTTATAAACAGCGGTGTAGCTAACGCGTTTACAGGAAAACAAGGACTACAAGATTCAATTGTTACATCAAAAGATGCTGCTCATGAATTAAATATTGCTGAGAGTTTAGTTATACCCTCATCAACTGGGGTGATCGGCGGTCGTCTTCCAATAGATAAGATGAAGAAAGCTATGCCTAATCTAGTAAAGAAGCTAAGTGAAGATGGCTTCATGGATGTAGCCAATGGGATTATGACTACTGATGCTTTTCCTAAGTATGCTGTTAAGCAAATAAATATAGGAAGAAAAAAGGGAACTATTGCTGTTATTGGAAAAGGTGCAGGCATGATAGCACCTAACATGGCCACGATGCTGGCTTATATTCTCACAGATATTAACGTCGGGAAAAGGGCTTTATCAAAAGCTCTAAAAAATACTGTTAACAATTCATTTAATAAAATTATTGTTGATGGGGATACCTCGACTAACGATACAGTTTTAATACTGGCTAATGGAAAACTTGGAAATACTTTGATTAAAGAAACAGGGACTGAATATAAGAAATTTGAAATGGCGCTTACCGAGGCCGCTTCTGAAGTTGCAGAGATGATAGTTCGAGACGGCGAAGGCGGCACAAAAGTGGCCAAGATAATTGTCAAAGGAGCTAAGACAGAGAAGGATGCAGAGAAAATAGCGCGGGTATTGGGCACGTCGTCTCTTGTGAAAACTGCTTTTTTTGGCGAAGACCCCAACTGGGGAAGGATAGTAGCCGCAGCCGGGCGGGCCGGGGTAGATTTTGATCCAAATAAAATAGATTTATATTTTGACGATCAGAAAATTCTAAGCAATTCAAAAGAAGTAATGGATGAAAAGAAAGCGCAGAGTGTTCTTAAAAAACCAAAATTTGAAGTAACGCTCAATATCAAAAGCGGAAAGGCAAGCTCATTTGTAATAGCGAGCGATCTAACTTTTGATTACATAAAAATTAACGCACATTATAGGACGTAAGGGCTAACTTTTCGAATCAATACCAACTATCTCTTTTATTGAAGTGATCCCTTCGCGATCAAGATAATCAGCTATGCCGCGGTTTATCTTCCCAGCTACAGCGGGGCCCTCACCTCTTATTGCAGTTACAAGCTGAAGAGCTTTTGCGCCGGCCTTAATTTTCTCAAGTGCAGACTCAGCGTTATTTATCCCACCTACACCTATAATATCCAACTTATCTCCAGCCTGTTTATAAATATGGGCGATTATCTCTGTTGTAATCCTTCTGTAATCCTGATCATCACCACTCAAACCACCGGGGCTGTTTTTCCACCTTGCGCCGTATTTACCCTTTAGATCAGGATTTATAGTTGTATTGGAAGCTATGATTCCAGTAACTTTGTTTTGGATTGCTACTTCTAAGAGTTCATCAATCGCTTGATACGAAAGATCAGGAGCTATTTTAACAAAGAGCGGTTTTCTACCCCCACATATATCCATAGCCTCATTTACAGATTTTATAATATGGACGGTGTGCTCTTTGTCCTGAAGCTTTCTTAGCCCTGGGGTATTTGGTGAGCTTACATTTATTGCGAAGTAACCCGCATAGTCATACATTCTTTGCGCCACGGTACCGTAAGCTCTGGGTGCGTCGGCATGATCGACATCTTTATTTAATCCCAGGCTTATGCCAATTGGAATATTAGAATTCTGATACTTATCAAGATTTTTAGAGACAATATCCATACCGGGACTATTAAATGCAAGCCAGTTAATAGCAACGCCAGAGGAAACCATAAACAGACGGGGTTTGGTATTGCCGGGCTGACCATACTCTAAAACTGACCCTACCTCAACAGATGCAAACCCTAGATGCCAAAGGCCTAATACAGCACGCCCCTTTTTATCCCAGCCTGCCCCGACTATTAAGGGGTTCTCCAGTTCGAGGCCGCCTAGATTTACGTTGAGTCTCTTATCTACAAATCTACTATGCTTATCAGCAAAAAATTCTAGAAGCTTAAGTGTTATAGGAGTTAATTCAGCTAAATGTAGTGATTCACGAGCCAGGTCATGGAAAGTTTCGGAGTCGCACTTATTTAAAATAGGCTGTATGATTTCTTTATACATTGAATCTAAATAGTATTATATCACCATCTTTTACAATATAGTCCTTACCTTCTGATCTCATTTTCCCTAAATCTTTTAAAGCCGCTTCTGATTTTACTTCAATAAAGTCATTGTAACTTGCAATTTCTGCCCTGATAAATCCTCTCTCAAAATCTGAGTGTATTACACCTGCAGCTTGAGGAGCCTTAGAGTCTTTTTTCACTGTCCATGCCCTTACCTCTGTTGGACCTTGTGTAAAGTATGTGATAAGACCAAGCTCTCTATACGCCTCTTTAACAAGACGGTCCATGCCTGAGTTTTGAAGTCCCAGGTCTTCTAAAAACATTTTCTTTTCATCGTAGGGGAGCTCTGCTATCTCAGCCTCTATCTTTGCAGATAAAACGATTACATCTGCCCCATCTTTTTCGGCATATTCTTTTACTTTTGCGACTTCTTGATTTCCCGAAGAATCCGCTATATCGTCCTCAGAAACATTACATACATACATAACAGGATTTGAAGTAAGGAGATACATCTCCCTTATCACTTCAAAGGAATGATCATCCGCTTGGAAATGTCTTGCCTTATTTCCCTCTTCAACAAACTTTCTAAGTCTGGTAACAACATCTAATTTATCCTTTGTAGACTTATCTCCACTGCGAGCCTGAGAGCTGAGTTTTTGCTCACGTTTCTCTATTGTTTCAAGATCCTTAAGTATTAACTCGTCTTCGATAATATGAATATCCCTCATAGCATCTGTTGAGCCTTCCACATGCATTACGTTATCGTCCTCAAAACATCTTACCGTATGCAAAATAAGGTCTACCTCTCTAATACTGGCAAGAAAAGCATTACCACGCCCTTTTCCTTCAGATGCGCCCTTTACAAGCCCTGCGATATCAACCATCTCTAAAAATGTAGGTGTAATTTTTGCCGGTTTCACAAGCTCGGCTAACTTATGGAGTCTGTCGTCGGCAATAGGTATTATGCCGATGTTATCGTCAATTGTGCAGAAGGGGAAATTGCCCACTTCCGCCCCTGCGTTTGTTAGTGCGTTAAAAAGAGTGGACTTTCCTACGTTAGGAAGCCCTACAATGCCACATTTTAATCCCATAGTTTCGTTTAGTTCCTGTAATGAATGAATTATAGTAGGTATGCAAGTACCGGACTTATGCTACCCAAAGCGGGGTTTCAGTCAAGGAGTATCAGAGTTGAATCAGCAAACTCATTCGGTTGACCTGCATATTAATCTTCTTGGAACTTCTTAACTGAAATGCCTGGAGTTAATTTAAATGCGGCTTGCTCCTTAGCAGTAAACTTGGAATCGTACAATATAAGAAAATGTAGCACCAAAACACTTATTCCGGTGTTTTATAGGATGGCCATACTTGCATTGAAAATTATAGTTTTTATGATTAGAAAATAGATTCTCATATATACTTGAAGGATATAACTTTCTTCAGATATTATTCCAACTATTCATATGAGAAACATTTGCACAGTAAGAAATGTTAGAGCGGGCGAAGAGATTGAGGTATGCAATCTCGTCGCAAGATCTTTTAATGAATTTATAGCCCCCGAATTTCCTGAAGAAGGTATAGAAGAATTCTATAAATATTCAAATCCCAGAGAGTTTTTAAAACGTGCCGAATCTGGCTACTTCTCAATGGTTGCAGAATCTCAGGATAAGCTGGCAGGAATGATAGAGATAAAAGATAAGAGCCACATATCGATGCTCTATGTTGAGAAAGCCTTTCACAAAAAAGCTGTGGCAAAAGGGCTTATTAGAATGGCTTTAGAAGAAGTTACTTCTAGCCGTGGTAATTATGACAATATAACTGTAAATTCCTCAAGATACGCTGTACCCTTTTATGAGAAATTGGGTTTTATACAATTTGAAGAGGAAAAAACTATTTACGGAGTATTTCATATACCTATGATAGTTAAGTATACAAAGCTATGTGAATCATTGTCATGAAAACACCTCTAAATAAAAAATCTACGGTAAACAAAATAAAAGAGCGTTTTGATAATGACGTTGAGCGCTTTTCTAATCTCGAAACCGGGCAGCAGGCTGTTGTTGATGCTCCAATTATGCTTGAGTTAATTTCAGAACTTGCAGCGAGTGTAAAGCCTGATGCGAAGAATATGCTGGATATAGGCTCTGGCGCTGGCACCAATACGATTTCGATACTGAGACAGATACCCGGGATAAATTGTGACCTGGTTGATATAAGCTTACCAATGCTTGAAAAAGCAAAGAAGCGTATATCACTTGAACAAGCAGGAGAGCTCAGAATTTTTCACACAGACTTCAGGTACGTAGCCCTACCCCTTTCTCATTACGATCTTATTGTTGCAGCAGCAGTGCTGCATCATTTAAGGGACAACGCCGATTGGGAAAACTGCTTTCACAAAATATATGGCCTTCTTAAAGCAGGAGGAGCATTTTTTATTAGCGATATGGTTCATCACCAACACAGCGCTATTCACAAAGCGATGTGGGATAGATACGGTGAGCATCTGAAATCCTTGGGAGGCCCAAGCTACCGAGATAAAGTGTTTGAGTACATTGAAATAGAGGACTCACCAAGAAGCCTTACCTATCAATTGGAGCTAATGAAAAAAGTTGGATTTACAACGGTTGATGTCCTCCACAAAAATTCATGCTTTGCCGCTTTCGTAGGCATAAAATAACGCTTATTCAAACTACAGAGTAAAAACAGTAAAGAACTCTGTACATGTTGCAATATATTGGGGATAATTAACTAATTCGGAGGTTAATATGAACGATCAACAAAGTGCAGGTGCAGTACTTTTTGTTTTAGCTATCGCGCTTTTTGCGGTTCTATCGATCTATTTAACATTCAGTTAAGAAGATTTACACCTTATAGATTTTCTAGACTAGAATCTTAACTTAAAATATGTCTTTTATTCCTTCTCTCTTTTTTATAACTTTGACATCAGTACCATCTATCATAAGAACGGCTGGTTGAGGATAAATGAACGTGCTCGACTGTGGAATGTTATATGCTCCTACGTTCTTGGCCAAGAGTTTGTCTCCTGCTTTTAATTTTGGAAGCTCGGCTTTAGCGATAATGTCAGTCTGAAGACAAAGTGGTCCATAAACTATAGTTTCCTCAAGATCACTATTAGACATACTTAAACATTCTATATCCTGGAATTTCCAAAAAGATGTGGGCAGAAGATTAATCCCGGCATCAGCTACAACTGCTCTTTGACCATTAGGTAACTTCTTTACAGCCACAACGGTCATTACCAAATCAGCAGCATCAGCTACAATTGCTCTTCCAGGCTCTAAAATGAGTGTGGGCAGATCGGCTTCTTTAAATCCATCTACAATTGGATCGACTATAGCGTCTACATATGGAGAAAGACTATCTACTTTGGGAAAGCCGCCCCCCATATCTATATATTCAATTTTTAATCCGTATTTTTCTTTAATCTCATTTGCAAAGAGGACCATCTTCTCTGAAGCCGCCTGGTATGCCCCATGATCCTTGGGCCAAATAAGCTTTATTCCCTTTGCAGGAATATTGTCCTCGCTCTGCTTTTCAACTATATAACTTGTAAGGTGTACGTGAAGACCTCTAATATTTAACAAACCCCTCTCAGAGCATCGTTTCACAATTTGTGATGCTTCACCGTACTCGAGGTTAAATCCGAAGCGATCCGGCAATTGGTCTATGCCAACCTCCATATTAAGCCTAATCCCTATATCAACAGTCTTTCCGAGAGTAGAGGCAATCTCCTCAAGCTGCTCTAACTCATCAAAATGATCCACATTTATCAGCGCTCCTTCATCGATAGCTTTCCTGAGTTCTTGGTTTGTCTTGTGAGGACCGTTAAAGACTATTGATTCGCCGGGAACATCCAATCTTCTAGCTATCTGATATTCGAATCCTGAAGCAACTTCAGCCCATGCACTTTGATTATGTATGACTTTTAACACTTCAGGCAGATAATTAACTTTATAAGAGTAAGCAACTATTATCTTTGGATATTTATTTGAAAACGCTAACTTAAAAGCTTCTAAATTGCTTTTTATTGAATCCGCTGAAGCAATAAAAAGCGGTGAGCCGTATTCTTTAATCAATTGATTGATTTTCATGTCAGTTATAGATGTCATTTGGAATACTGGGAAGTCCGTCTTGCTTCTATCTATACCAAAGTATAATCAGTGAATAATGATAAGAAAACATTGATCTTAATTTGTCTGGGAGAATGTAGATAGGTATTTGAGCCCTGTGTCAGGAAGTATTACAACAATATTTTCATTTTTGCTAGATTTTTTTGCATATTTAAGCGCCGCTGCTATCGCTGCGCCGCTTGATGCGCCGACTAAAACCCCTTCACATCTAACTAAAATATCTACCATCTTGGATGCCTCATCCTCTTTAACTTGAATCACGTGATCGATATAATCAAAATTTAATACGCCGGGTATAAAATTCTTCCCGATGCCTTCTATATCAAACTCAGATGCTTCTGTGAGCTGTCCTGTCTCAAGATATGCTTTAAAAACTGATCCGAGTGGTTCAACACCAATTATATTAATATCCGGATTTTTCTCTTTCAAATATCTACCTACACCTGTAATAGTTCCGCCTGTCCCAATTCCACAAATAAAAGTATCGATTTTTCCATCCGTATCTTTCCAGATCTCCGGCCCGGTTGATTTATAATGAGCTTCGGGATTTAAGGGGTTGAAATATTGGTTCACATAGAATGCACCTTTCTCACGAGCAATCTTGTGCGCAACTTTATAACAGCTTCTTTCGTCCTGAGGCGGCAGCCCCTTGGGTGTAAGTACGACTTCAGCGCCAAATATCTTAAGAACCTGAATTTTTTCCTTTGTAACTGATTCCGGAAGTGTAAATATGCATTTGTACTTCTTAACAGCGCTTAGTAGAGCAAACGCAATTCCCATGTTGCCGGATGTTGCCTCTACAATTGTATCACCCGGTTTGAGTAACCCCTTGCATTCTGCGTCTTCTATTATATATTGCGCAACTCTGTCCTTAACACTCCCCCCAGGGTTATAGAATTCGAGCTTGGCAAATATATTGCTACTGGTTTCGCTAGATAAGTTATTAAGCTTAACGAGCGGGGTGTTTCCAATTATTTCTATCAGATCAGTAGTTGTATTCATGAGTGTTGTTTTATTTCTTTAAGGTGCCGTTTTTGCAATTTCTCAAAGCTTGGAGCTTCATCCTGCTGCATACCAATTTATCTCCTCATCTTCCCTGTCAGCATAAATCTTATCCGCGACCATTATAATTTCTTGTGCACGTTCTTTTTTCTCTGGAGTATCCGCATTTGTCTCAAAATACTTCTCAAGATAAGTCAGGTGTCCTATTACATCATCTTCAACCTGCTCTATTACCTGCTGGCTCTGAGGATCGGCCACACTATGATAGAGACTAAGTAATGCGGAGAAATGTATGAGAGATCCCCATGCATAGGCGAACTCATCAAAGGTGTTATCGTAGGTTTCTAGAATGTCGTATATCTTCTGACCAATCTCAGGCGGCTTGTAAGTTTCAGGGGTTTCTCCTAATTCCCTTGCTCGATCAGAAAAAAGTTTTGCGTGTTTGGCGTTGTCCGCTATAACTTTAGCGACCACTAGCTTGTCATCAAGGCCCTTAATGGTTTTTAATTTGTCTCCGAATAAATCAACCCATGCCAGCATCCCATACGTGTGTCTTGAAAATGCTTTAGCTAACTTCTTGGGATCTGATAAAACTTGTTTTAGTTCTTCAGAATTTCTAATGCTCATTTTCTGACTCTCTCTGTTTCAAATTTACTCTAATACATTTTCTTCAAAATATTGATAACTTTTTCATCCCCTTTAGCAGGGACTTCCCAATCCACTTGCACCACTTTTACACTCTGTGCGACAAGTGCATCTTTAAAAATATCAAGCCCAATATTAACTACCTTTAATTCCTGACCGATTAGATCAGCGGAAGAATTACTTCCTTGCGATAGATCTGAGGAAATAAGCGCTTCTAATTCATATATAGTCTGAGCTGCCAAATCTTCTGTGCTTGCTTCAACTGCAATAACCAGATCACTCCCTGAGGCCTCCTGTAATTCTGGAGTCATCAAACCTGCATCTTTAAGAGCATATTTAGCTTTATCGGTCGCCATTACAGCAACTGCGTTTGATACACCATCTTTTTCCCTAGCGTTTTTGGAAATACGCATCAATCTGAGCGCATCTTGAAAATAATTATTTTTAATCTTGAATTTTAGAGCCAAAGCTTTCTCCTTAATACTTTTTCAAGCGTCAATCTATTTCGTACTCGATCGGACAAGATTGTGAAATTGTGTTACTCACATAACAATATTTCTTTGCTTGCACTATCATTTCTTCTAAAACGCTATTCGCAATAGAGCTGCCAACCTTTACAATCAGTCTTGAGTATCTAAAGTTTTTCGTATCCGCTTCTGCACTTACATCCACCCTCATATCTGTAATTTGAACTCTCTTTTTCTTAGCTACAAAAACAAGGGCCAAACAAAAACATGACGCCAAGGATGAAATGAACAACTCGGTCGGCATCATGCCGGTGTCTTCCCCATGATACTGAGGAGGCTCATCAACATCTATCTCAAACTCCCTTACACTAACGCGAACTTGATAATTCTTTTTCCACTCAGCTTTTGCTTCAATCATTACCCACTGCTTTTAAATTAGAATCTTGGTTTAATATTCCATTATAGAAATCAATGTGTTTCTGAGCTGCATTTTCCCAGCTGTACATTTTAGCAGTACTGAGACCTTTCTTTATAAAGTGCGCTTGCAAATCGGGATTGCCGAGTAATAAACTAATTTTTTGTGCGAGATCCTCGTAATCCATAGGAGATATGAGAAGCGCATTCTCTTCATCAATTAGATACTCAGTCATTGGCTCAATACCAGAGGCTATTACCGGAACACTAGAGGCCATTGCTTCCAGTACGACAAGGCCCCACCCTTCTTTAATAGAAGGAAATGCAAAAACATCTGCCGAGTTATAGAGTGAAGGCATTTTTTCTTCTGAAATACTTCCGAGCACAAAAATATCTTTATCAAGCTCCAATCCTAAACTCTTAACTTCTAAGAAAAACTCTTCTCTATAGTCTTTATAATCAAACAGTGTTTCTCCGCCTCCAATCAACCAAACCAGCTTCTGTCCCTTTTCTTCTAATTCAGATTTTGCTATTTGATAAGCTTTAAGTGTGGTGATGGTATTTTTCCGAGGTTCGATACCCCCAATACTTAATAGTACATTGGCTCCTGAGACATTGAATTTGGCCTTTGACTCTTCTTTAGACTCAGTGATTTTAGTATAATTTGATGTAGAGACTCCGTTATTTATAACTGCGGCATTTAAAGAATATTGCTGCTTCAATTCTTTTTCCCAGTATTTGCTAACCGCTATAACATAATCGGGCTCGACTACACTTTTTAACTGGCATTCAATTAAGGATGGGGAAGTAAATTCGTCAATATGATGAATAGTTCGAACGTAGTGATCAATTAGCCCCATATTTCTCAAATTTAAGAGAGCGTTTGCCGATATACAGTCTTCTGCATGAAAAATGCCATAATCATCAACTACAGATTTTAGATAATCAGTATAAATTTCTATATAACTCTTTATTTTTTCATCCATGCTACTGTAATCAATATCAGGACAAGGTATCAGTGTGTACGGAACGTCTACGTGCCTAAAAAATTCTTTACTGGTTCCAAGAGCATAGACATGAACAACCTGTCCTAGTTCCGACAGGCTTTCGGCAAGAGAAAGGGTATGAACCACACCTCCCCTTGGTTTTGTAGAATATGTTAAAAGTGCAATCTTATTCAAACTCATCTAAGTCCTTTAATTCTATTCTTGAAGATAAAAATCTTATGCCGTAGTAGATCCCTATTGCTATATCTGCGCCGGACGTAGCACCTACTGAGATTAATTCTTTAGATTTTTTAGCAACTTCTTCTGGATTCTTAGTAATAATTGAGAAAATTAGATCTAGAGCTGCCTTAGGTCCCTCGCCGATTGCCGATTCACTTATAAACCAGGAGCTATAAATTGTCGTCTTTTCCTTAGCCAAAATAGATATTTCCTCAGACATTTTGGCAAAGAACTCAACCGCTTCCGGCTCGTTTTTACAAAGTGAGGTGCTTGCAGTGTTTAAACTTAGAATTAAACCCGCTATAAAATCATCACAAGATGGAGTAAGACCTGGACCAAGACCCAAAATGGATCCTGCGCTACTCTTTATAGTTTCAATATCACCGCTAAATATCCCCCACATAAGTGAGTCAATATAAGGTCTTGCCTTTTCTGACATGCCGGGTTTTTGATCTTTAACAAAGACTTCAAGCGGTCCAAATTTATCTACATTTTCCAATAGCGGCACTAAGCCTTCTCTGGAGGGGCTTGTATATATAATGTCCTTTAAAATCCTTAGGTTTAAATTTATCTCTTCAAGACTTCTTATTTCGGTTTCTTGTGGTAATTGTGGTAGTTGCCATGTTAGCGCGTTTCCGAAATGCAGAGAAAACCCACCTTCTTTTGAGGTTATTTTATCTTTAAGGAACTCGATCTGAGTCCCGTCTTGCATATCTATGGACTTAAAAGAAATATTGTCCATACCACTAATAACAATTGACGATGGACTAACAAACTCTTTGTCCTTTATTATTTTTATAAAACCATCTTCACCATCATGCATATAAATAGCATGATCAAAAACACTGTGGCTCTTTAAAGTATTGGAGTTGCTTTTAAGTAGTTCGAACACTTTGTAGCCTATTAACTCTGCCTCTATTTGATTAAAATCTGTATGTTCCATATCTATTTTTAATGTGCATCACAAAAAAACTCAATATAAATTTATCTAATATCTACTAGTTATATTTTTTCCAATGAGGACGTTTTCCGTCGGGGTATGAGCTGGCTAGTATGATCTTCTTACGAATACTCCACGGTATCATAAGGTATATAGGGACAAAGATATTTCTCCAAAAGAAATGATCCAGCCCTTTTTCCCTATAAGGCTCTTCGCAACTCTCAGGATAGCGAGTCATCAGATCATCGGCAGCCGCTTCCTGTAAGTGTTTTTCAGCATTTTTTCTCAACCAATGTCCAAAAGCCATCACTTATCTCCGTTAATACTTATTTTCCTAGTTCCCTGAGTCCTGCCTGAGCGGCAAGTGCTATTGGCTCCATAAGAGCGCCGATAGGAGGAGAATATACATTTTCCATCCAAGCAAGCTCATCAAGAGTAACTCCTCTCTTAATTACAAATGCAAGAAAGTCAGCCCTTTCCTTAATACCTTCTCCACCAGACATCTGAGCTCCTAAAACTTTTCGAGTTGTAGGGTCTGCAATTAATTTCACTCGAATCCTCATTACTCCCGGATAGTACCTTGCCCTTGATATACCAATTGCGGCAGCAACAACATGAGGTATTCCAAGTGCTTTGTGAAGAGTCTCACCAAGTGATACTCCACCGATTTGCACCTTACCTCCCATCATTCCCCATGGGATAAAGACAGGGTCATAAGCCCGATCATTCCCGGCAGCATTTGATCCGGCTATGCGGCCCTGCGAGTAAGCATGGCTTCCTGAAAGACCTTGAATGGGGATATCAGTAACACCATGAACAACTTCAGCACAGTCACCTGCTGCAAATACATCTTTTACAGATGTACGCATATGGTCATCCACCATAATCCCGCCTGTGGCGCCAAGCTTTATTCCCGCTTCCTTGGACAAACTATTGTTAGGTTTTTTATGCGCTGCAATTACAACTACATCACATTCAATCTCTCCCTCTGACGTAACAACACTTGTTACTTTTCCATTAGTCCCTTTAAACTCTAGGACCTTAGTACCAAAGTGCATTTGGGCGCCCATTTCTTCAAGAGATTCTTTCACAGGTTCCATAATATCTGGATCAGCAATATCTGACATTAACCACCCGCCTTCATCAATCAAATGAGACTCAAGCCCTCTATGCGCAAGGTTTCCGGCCATTTCTATTCCAAGCGGTGTTGCACTAACGACAACAGCCTTTTTCATGGTCTCAAGCGCTTTATCATATTCCATGGCACGTCTAATATTTTTTACATACCATATGTTCTCAAGATCGATTCCCGGTATTTCCGGCTCATCGTATTCGAACCCGGTAGCTATAACCAAGCGGTCCCATGGAAAGACTTCTGACCCTACGTTTACAGTGCGGCCTTCAATATTAATTCCTGTCACCTTGGTTTGAAGCCTCAGATCTATACCGATCTTGGCGTAATGCTCCGCAGTTTGTAGAAAGAGATTATCAAAATTTGCAATTTCCTTTCCTAAAACAAAGGGAATTCCACATGGGCTGTATGCTACATCCTCAAATTCTGTAAAAAGTGTAATTGAAGCATCCGGCAAAAGCCCTTTTGATGTGGAAGCAGCAGAAATACCACCTGCTCCGCCTCCTATAACTATGATTCTTAGATTTTCTTGAGACATTTAAATCCACCTTTTTAATTAGAGTTCATTTTTAATTCTTAATTCAAGCTTAATCAACTTACCTTTATGGGCTTAATAAGCTTCTTAAACTTCACATTGTCCTTATTAGCCATTTTTTCAAAATCAGGCAGAGCTGAACATTCTCCACAGCTAACGCACCCCGCAATGCTACTTTTCGCTGCATGATCATACTGAGACATAATTTTTGCAGCCTCTCTGTAAACATATTCCATTATTTCAGGACTAGGCGGTTTAACGTTTTCCATCGGGGTTCCGGCAACAGGCCTAAACGGAACAATAAAAGGGTATACCCCTAATTCAGCACATAGCGCGGCTCCATCTATTACCGTTTGCAGATCCTCACCCATGCCAACCAGAACATAGGTGCTCACCTGCCATCTCCCGAAAACTCTCACGGCTTCTTTCCATGATTCAACATATCTATTAAAGCCAATCTTTGCTTTCCCCGGAGTAACACGTTCAAACACCTCAGGGTCGAAGGTCTCAATGTGAATGCCTACGGCATCAACTCCAGAATCCTTTAATTTTTGAAACCATGAGAAGTCTTCAGGTGGAATTATTTGTAATTGTATGGGAAGCCCTGTTCCTTTCTTTACCTCGGAGCATATTTCGGCATATTTCGCTAAAGCCTTATTCTCATCAGGCGCAACGCCAGATGTGAATACTATGTTTGAAATACCGTCGAGTTCCTTTGCGAGCTTAATCGTCTCAACTAAGCTTTTGGCGTTTTTAAACCCTACGGTGCTTCTGTCCTTGAGCGTAAGCTCTATGCCGCAGAATTGACATTTCCTTTCATCACGCCAAAATTCGCATGTTTGAAGCAGTGTCGTCGCAAAGGTAGTTGGGCAATGAAGGATTCCCATCTTCTGCATGGATACCCCTGCAGAAGTTTTATGATCAGCAAACTTGGCGTTACCCATAGGTTCTACCTGAACCAAGGCAACATCGTCCTTGAATATCCAGTATTCACCGTTAATTTCATCTAAGTAATAGGGTGAGTATTTAACAAAATCACCCATTACCGGAATATTCGCCTCACCATCAGGAAGGATTTTTAAATGAATCCCACCCGTAGGCCCTGCACCACCGCTCCTGATACCTTTTGTATCGGGAATCCTAAGTCCCAGACTTTGCAACTCTACTTTAAGGGTCGTCGAGTCCATCTTATGCCCCCTACAATTTATTTAGGTAAAGAACTACAT
>SPCL01000242.1 GCA_004525335.1 Thermodesulfobacteriales bacterium | reverse complement strand
TACCGATTCAGAGTACCTTTTTGTAGGACCGACCGGTGATCCGGTCAAATCAGTTAAACAAGGTTTCTGGGCTGCTCTTAGAAGGTCAGGGATACCACATTTAAGATTCCACGACCTTAGACATAGCTTTGGGAGTAATTTATCAATGGCAGGCGTAGATATTGCGACAATACAAGAACTAATGGGACACAAAGATATAAGTACGACAAAAAGATATTTACACCCCTCCCCTAGTCATAAGAAAGAGGCAGTTGAGCGTCTAACGTTCTCACCTATGGACACCTATTTGGACACCAAAGGAGAAAACGACAAGGCCGCAACAACCGTAATCATTAAATAGTCCCCGTAGCTCAGTAGGATAGAGCGCAGGATTCCTAATCCTGAGGCCAGAGGTTCGAATCCTCTCGGGGACACCAATAATTTCAAGCACTTACGCAGATGCCTTGTTATTAAATAACAAGGATGTCAGTAGATTTGTCAGTAGTTGGTTCTGAATTTTTATTTGCAAGTAACTCCAATGCCTGAACCAGAGAGTTCTCAGAATGTGAATATCTCATTGTTATTTTTATATCGCTATGCCCTAGTATTTTACTCACTGCGACAATTGATGCTCCTGCTTCTACCATCCTAGTTGCTGCTGTATGTCTTAGGTCATGAAATCTAAATCCAGTTATGCCAGCTTTCTTACAAGCACTCCTGAATGCATTATTCAGGCAATAATGAAATTTATAAGGAGTCCCATTCTGAGATAAAAACACATACTCGCTACTAACGCTTTTTAACTTTTGTTCATATAGCAAAGTTCTGAGTGCTGAATTAATAGGTACCCTTCTCATCTTTTTACTCTTAGTGTTAGTCTGATTGATAGTTATAATCCTGTTACTTAAATCCACATCTGACCATTTTAATGTTAGAATTTCAGACTTTCGCATACCAGTGTGTAGAGCAGTAATAATTATTGGTTTTAAATATTCATTTGAGCTTGATAGAAGTTTTTCTTCTTCCTCAACTGCTAAGATTCGCTCTTTAACATTTTCTTCAGGCAAAAGACGGGAAATGGATACAGGGTTCTCGCCATAATACTGATTCCGCCTTTTAGCAAAATTATATATTTGTCTCAAGGTTGATAACTCTCTATTAACGGTTGAAGCTTGTACACTTTTTAATCTTATTTCTTTAAAGTCATCAATATCTTTGGGATTAATTTCGGTAAGCTTTCTATCCCCATAAAGACTTAACAAGCAATTTAAGCTGTATTCGTATCTGTACCATGACCTTCTCTTTAAGGTATCCTTCACATAAGCAATATAGGTTTTACTTACCTCTCTTAATGTTGGGATTTCATTATCTAACATATCGTATTTACCAAGCTTTATCTGATGTTCAATCTTTTTTACAATTTCTCGGGCCATAGTCTTTGTAATTAGGCTTTTCTTACCAAGTGTCTTTTGTACTGTTTTACCGCGATCCTTGTATTGACCAACCCATGAATTACCTCTTGGATATACACTTCCCAATTTACTTAGTCCTCCGAATTAAAATTTTAGGTAATGTTGGTTCTTTAATATCAATCCCTTCTGATTTCATTGTCTCGTGAATCCATCCTCTAATAAGTTCTGATACGGTTAGGTAATTGCTTTCTGCATAGTCCTTAACGAACTTGTCCTCTTCAGGATGCAGATAAATATGAATCATATTGGGTCTGAAACGTTTTGCCATAATGCTTATATATTATATATTCATCTAGATAAAGTCAAGCTATAACGAGATACAAGAGAAGTCTTATATATAGGGTTTCATGACGAAAACTAAGCCTGATAAAAAGGGACTAGAACAAAATATTTGTTCATAACCTAATTATAAAAAACAAGAAATACATCCGTAAATATATTTTAAATCGTTTTCCTAGTGTATAAGCAGACCTCTGATCAATATTGTTCAAGTTCTAACACTGTAATAACTTTTGCATGTTTAATAAAAACTAGGAGGTCTTAGAATGAAAATTTATCAAACTTGAGAAAAAATTAAACATGAATCACCTGATGTTCAAGACATGTTTCTTGCAACACTAGACGGTCAGTTAAATGTACGTTTTAATCAAATTATTGAACAGGAAATAAAGAAAATGGGTAAAGTATATGAAGATTTACCCCGAGGTGAAGATGGCCGCTTAAATTTATTATTATCTGATGAGAAATGGCATGAGTTTGGATATGATAAAAACTATTATCTGAATATATACAGAAATCTAAAATTAGTAGTAAGAGTATACTGTGTACTGCTCCCCATTAAGAACGAAGTAAAATTAAGTTGGTTAATAATCTGCAACTATTGACAATAATTCTAGTAAATATTGCAGTTGTCCACTAATAATAGTTAATTCTCCTAACTGTGAAACTATAATTCACGAAAAATACTTGCAGAAACCGTGCAAATTAAAGAGTTCTCATGCAAAGATAACCCTATACATAGGTTTTACTGAGATTGCTTGAATTTGAGAAGATTTAAGTTGCTCTAACTACTTGTGATAATAATCCATGATGTAAACTTGCTAAGATTGACCTGCCCCCCCCTATAATAGGTCCATAAGTTAAGTTATTTCTTAGAGTGAATGAGCCTCACCCCAAAGCTGTACCAGGTAAATTAGAGATTTCTGGCTTTTTTAAGTGCATTTTCACATACTCCTCAGGCGTCATATTCTCCAGCGCAGAATGGGGCCTGAACTCATTGTAATCTCTCCTCCAAGTTTCTAT
>SPCL01000014.1 GCA_004525335.1 Thermodesulfobacteriales bacterium | reverse complement strand
GAGTTCTCTAGAAATAATAGAAAGATTAAGAAAGAGTGATTCTCCTTCAGGCTCACAAAAGAAACACCAAGATATCGTAACCACAGTGGAAGTGCCTATTGAAGAAAGTGATAGTTCATTCTCTGAAACTGAAGTGGGCGGTTCCGTACAATCTGAGAATATATCAGAAATTCCCATCCAGTTTGTAAAGGGAGTTGGTCCCAGAATAGCCTCAATGTTGAAGAAGAAGGATGTTGAGACAGTAGAAGATGCACTTAACTATTTCCCACGAGCTTATGAAGACAGAAGAACTATCAAAAAAATCTCTAAACTTATACCCGGTCAGCGTCAGACTGTTATCGGGACAATCATGTTGGCAGGGAAGATCAGGACAAAGAGTAGGGGCCTTTATCAAGTAGTAATATCAGATGGCACCGGGACCGTCACATTAGTCTGGTTTCAATTCAACGAAAAATATCTCAGGACTGCTTATAAAAAAGGCGCTTCCATAATTCTAACAAGCGAAGTTACATTAGGTTACCGCGATACCCTTCAAATTGTTCATCCTAGACCTGAAGATATTGAAGTAATAGATGAGGGTGAGGAAATAGATGAAGGCAATATTCACTTCAACCGCATAGTCCCTATTTATCCCCTTACAGAAGGTTTAAAACAAAGGCGGATGAGAAGAATAATGAAATTTGTTGTAGATAAATATGGATCATTGATAAGATCATTTATGCCGTCTGAGATAGTAAAGAAAAGAGATATATTAGATTATGGGCCTGCTTTAAAAAGAGTGCACTTTCCTGACGATCAAGATAAAGCGATAGATTTATTCGAGCAAAAGTCTGTATATGAATCAAAACCACACAGGACAGTTTCATATTCTGAATTTTTCTTAACAGAGATAAGACTTGCCATCAAAAAAAGAGACGTTGCCAAGCTTTCAGGAATAGCCTTTTCTCCTACGGGTGAATTGACCGATAATCTTCTAAATAACCTCCCTTTTGATCTTACCTCAGCCCAGAAAAGAGTTATATCTGAAATAGAGAAAGATATGCGCTCAACAACTCCCATGAATCGTCTCCTCCAGGGGGATGTTGGTAGCGGGAAAACAATAGTTGCCGTACTTTCAATTTTAAAAGCTGTCGAGTCAGGATATCAAGCAGTGCTCATGGCTCCTACGGAAATACTTGCAGAGCAGCACCTAGCTTCAGTTCTGGAGTATGTAAGAGGAATGGGGCTCCGTGTGGTTTTTCTAAAGAGCGGGCTGAGCAAGAGTGAGAAGAATACATATTATAAGGCGATCATGTCAGGGGAGGCTCAAATTGCGGTAGGCACTCACGCGCTCATACAGGATAAAGTTGATTTTAAGAATCTGGGTCTTGTAGTGATTGATGAGCAGCACCGATTTGGAGTGATGCAGAGAGCAGAGCTTATGAGTAAGGGGTTTAATCCAGACGTTCTTGTAATGACTGCTACCCCGATCCCAAGGACGCTTGCGCTTACGGTATACGGAGATCTGGATGTTTCTGTGTTGGATGAGCTCCCGCCAGGAAGGAAGGAGATAAAAACAAAAGTCTATTATGATCAGAAAGGCTCACGTGAGAAAGCATATAACACGGTGCGTAAAGAAATCGAAAAAGGGAGACAGGCATACGTTGTATACCCTATGATTGAGGAATCCGAGAACCCGGATTTTAAGAATGTGAAGTATGCAACTCAGATGGCTGAGGAATTACAGAATGAAATATTTCCAGATTACAAAGTAGGGCTCCTTCACGGAAGAATGAAGGCGGAAGAGAAACAAGCGGTTATGAAAAGATTTGTATCTCACCATTTAGACATTCTCGTGGCTACAACTGTTATTGAAGTAGGAGTGGATGTGCCCAATTCAACTGTAATGGTTGTGGAGAATGCGGAGAGATTTGGATTAACACAGCTCCATCAGTTAAGAGGTCGAATCGGAAGGGGAGGGCATGACTCTTACTGCATTCTGATATCAAGTTTTAAGAGATCCGAAGATGCTGAGAAAAGGCTCACTATTATGGAGGAGACAACTGACGGTTTTAAGATTGCAGAGGCCGATCTTACTATCAGAGGTCCCGGGGATTTCCTCGGAACCAAGCAATCAGGATTGCCGCAGTTCAGATTCGCTAATCTGATCAGAGACGCCAGAATATTGTCTGAAGCGAGAGAAGACGCTTTTAATCTGGTCAAGGAAGACCCTGAGCTCAGCAAATATCCTGAGCTTTTAGAGCAGGTCTTAAACAAATGGGGTGGTTTGCTTAAACTTGGTGGCATCTCATAGCATCCTTTATTAAACTAACGTATCTAATCAATTAAGTGTTATTGTATATACATAGTAAGTTTATCGTCATCGAATCAATCCATGAATCTAAGCATAATCATACCAACTTTAAACGAAGCGGAATATTTGGCTTCTACTCTTCAATGTCTTAGTGAGAATTCTAGGCTGGAAAATTACAATGAAGTAATCGTTATAGATTCAGGCTCAACGGATGAGACTTGCGAAATAGCCCTTAAACTTGGAGTTAAGCTTATAAGGTCTAACAACGCGTCTCCCGGTCGGGCTTATGTTCTTAATGAGGCTGCACAATCTGCAACAGGAGACGTGTTGTTGTTTTTAGATGCGGACACTTTTGTTCCTATTGGATATGACCAATTAATAGAAACTGCTTTGTCTGACCCTAATTTTATAGGCGGGGCATTTGAGTTTGCCCTAGATGGGCCAGAGTTTGGGCTCAGGGTAGTAGAGCTTATAAACAGAATACGATATAGAATACGTCAGAGGTACTATGGAGATCAGGGGATATTTGTAAGGTCTGATATTTTTCAAAGGGTAGGTGGATATCCCAAGATCGGTTTACTTGAAGCGGCCTATTTGTGTAAGAATTTAAAAAGAGTGGGCAAACTTAAACTTATAAGAAAAAATATGAAGACTTCCCCGCGCCGGTTTTTAGATGGAGGTATCTATAACTATAAAGTTTTGGTAAGTGATATCAAGATATGGTTCTTAGACCTGATCGGAATCGGAGTAGATAGATATGCAGATTCCTACTGGAAAGAAAATGAACTAAGATCCAAAAACTGATTTACAAAATTAACCTTCCAGCAGTAAAGATTCCGGATCCTGTATTAGCTCTTTTAGTCTTACAAGGAACTGTACGGCTTCTCGGCCGTCCACAATCCTATGATCATAACTAAGCGCTACATACATCATTGGTTTTATCTCTATCTGGCCGTCTATAACAATGGGCCTGTCTTCAATTTTGTGAAGGCCCAGTATCCCGACTTGAGGCGGATTTAGAATAGGAGTGCTCATGAGTGAGCCGAATACGCCGCCGTTTGTGATGGTGAATGTGCCGCCCATAATGTCTTCTAGCGATAAAGTATTCTCTTCAGATTTAACAGCCAGCTCTTTTATTCTTTTCTCTATTTCGGCAAATGACATGCCATCAGCATTTTTAAGCACTGGTACGACAAGTCCTTCAGGGGCTCCAATTGCAACGCCGATATCATAATAATGTTTTATTATCATGTCGTCGCCGTCTATTTCAGCGTTTATAGCAGGAAATGCTTTCAGTGCGCCGATCGAGGCTTTAACAAAGAATGAGTTTAAACCTAAATTCACTCCATACTTTTCCCTGAATACTTCTTTGCGCCTCTTTCTTAGCTCCATTACTGCAGTCATGTCAATCTCATTGAAAGTAGTGAGCATTGCAGTAGTTTGGGACGCTTCCAACATTCTGCGTGCGATTGTGCGTCTGCGGCGAGACATCTTAATTCTCTCTTCCCTAACATCTCTAGTTATGAATAACGAGGGAAATTCTTCTCTAGTTATTACCGCCGGTGCTTTATGCACTGGTTCTACTTCTGACGCTTCTATTTCAGATTCTTCAATTGCTGCGTTCATCTGTCTTTCTACATCTTCTTTTGTAATACGACCGCTTGGTCCTGTGCCCTCTATTTTGCTAATATCGATTTTGAATTCTTCAGCGAGGTTTTTAGCAACGGGTGTTATCTTCTCTGTTGGCTGTTTTTTAGTTTGAGTTGTTTCTTTAGCTTCATGAACTTCTTCAACAACAGATTTGGTTGGAGAATCATTTGAAACTGCACCTTCTTCAAGCACCCCGAGTACATCACCTACTTCAACATCATCGTCTTCTCTTTTTAGAATACTTGTTATGACGCCTTGTTTTTCAGCTGCAACTTCAAAGTTTGCTTTCTCTGTCTCTAATTCAAGCAAGGCTTCCCCGATCTTTACAGAATCACCTTCAGACTTAAACCATCTGATAACAGTGGCCTCAACTATGGATTCACCTAACTCTGGTACAACAATATTGGTTGACATATTATTTCTCCGATACTATACGTTTTTTACCCAGGTAATACCTAGTTCGTCTAGGTTGGGAAGTTCTTCGTCAATCATAAAAGCTTGCTTGATCAATGCTTCTTGATTTACCTTGTGCATTGAGGAAGATCCTTCTGCAGGGCTTGAATTACGGCGCCTGCCGATATAGTGAAGTGGGAAGCGGCCATCAATCAGCTTTCTGAAAAACGGGAACATAAACATCCATGCGCCCATAGTTTCAGGCTCTTCCTGTATCCAAACAACTTCCTGTAGTTTAGGATACCTGCTCATCACTTTTTGCAGCATCTCTGTTGGTATGGGGTAAAGCTGCTCTACCCTTGCAATTGCAATATCTTTTGAGTTTTGCTGTCTATATTCACTGTTATTGAGGTCGATATATACTTTACCGCTACATAATATTAGACGTTTAACCTTCTTAGCTTGGTTGTCATTCATTTCATCATCTATAACAGGCTGCCAGGATCCTTCTGAAAGATCACGAACTGAAGAATAGATAGAAGAATTACGAAGCAAGCTCTTTGGAGTCAGAACTATCAACGGCAGAGGATCCTTCTCTAAGACTCCAGCTTGGCGTCTAAGCAGATGGAAGTACTGAGCAGCCGTTGTACAGTTGGCAATTCTCATATTGATCTCGGCTGCTGAACCCAAAAATCTTGCCGGCCTGCCAGATGAGTGATCAGGTCCCTGACCCTCGTATCCATGCGGCAATAATAATACTAGTGAGGGGGTTTGTCCCCACTTGGCTCTGGCTGAAACAAGGTACTCATCTATTATAGTCTGTGCGCCGTTTATAAAATCACCGTACTGTGCTTCCCATATTACAAGGCGGTTTGGCTCCTGAATGTTGTAGCCGTATTCAAATCCAATGCATGCGTTCTCTGTAAGCGGGCTATTATGGATCTCAAAAGAAGCCTTTGCTTGAGGTATGTTCTGAAGCGGACAATAAGCGTCCCAGGTTTTAGAATCATGTAGAACAGCGTGACGGTGGCTGAAAGTCCCTCTTTGACAATCCTGCCCAGTGAAGCGAATGGGGGTGCCATCTGCCAATATTGAGGCAAGTGCCAGGTCCTCTGCCGTCGTCCAATCTATATTTTTTTCATCCATCTCATCCAATGAATTTGCTCTTCTTTCCATCCCGCGCTTAAGTTTCGAATTAAGATTAAAATTATCCGGCAGTTTGAGTAGAGAGTCGTTTAATTCTCTAAGAGTCTTTACGGGAACCGCTGTTTTAACTTTCTGTGCCGCTTCGTCCGGAGGGCGCTTAGATTGTGCTTCATCGGGAATGTCTTCAGACGTCAGTGATTCAAAATCGCCGTGTAGTTTTTCTGTAAATTTGCTTATAATCTCCTCAGGCTCATCCTTGTCTATAACTCCTCTTTTGACCAGAGTATTCGCCCATATTTCTCTTACCGTGGGATGGTCTTTAATCTTCTTATACATTTGCGGCTGAGTAAATGTAGGTTCATCTGCTTCGTTATGGCCGTGGCGTCTATATCCAACTAAGTCAATTAATACATCTTTGTGGAATTTTTTCAGATATGCGAATGCCATTCTAGCCGCTTCTATACACGACTCGGGGTCATCCGCATTTACGTGCATGATTGGAATCTCAAAACCTTTTGCCAGGTCACTGGCATACAATGTGCTGCGGCTGTCTGAAGGAAGTGTTGTATACCCGAGCTGGTTATTTGTAATAATATGTATTGTTCCGCCAGTGCAATATCCCGGAAGGCGGGATAAATTTAGCGTCTCTGACACTATTCCTTGCCCTGGAAAGGCTGAATCTCCGTGGACTATTATTGGTAAAGATACCGTTGGGTCAAAAATAGGAGCACCGGGTTTATCAACTTTTGTACCTGCGGCTCGGGTCATTCCTTCGACAACAGGGTTTACCGATTCTAAGTGACTTGGGTTAGGAGCCAGTGTGATTTCCATCTCTATAGTCTTTCCATTCTTTACCGCACGTCGCGCCCCGTCGTGGTATTTAACATCCCCGGTCCATCCCATATAGTCTCTGAAGTCCCGATGTAGTACAGGGTCTTTGAACTTGATCAATGTCCCTTTATAGCCCTTATTCATTACGTGATGCATAACGTTGAGGCGGCCTCTGTGAGCCATTCCCAGTAAGATATGATGTATTTGTGCTTCCGCTGAAAGACCAACGATTTCATTTAACATTGGAACCATTACGTCCACACCTTCTATCGAGAAACGGAATTTCCCAGGGAAGATACGGTGTAAAAACCTCTCAAGCACCTCAACCTGGGTAAGACTCTCCAGAAGAAGTCGCTCATTGATAGGGTCATTAGGCGGTCTAAAAGCACCAGATTCAGCAGAATCTCTAAACCATTTTCTCTCTTCTATAGAATTAATATGGTAGAAGTCATAGCCTATTTTGGACGAATAGACTGAACGCAGTTTTGTTATGGCTTCATGAGCGTTTGATGTTACCTCTGCAATCGAGCCTCGAACCAGACTTGAAGGCAGCTGAAATAGATCTTCATCAGTTAAGTTGTGTCCGCTAAAAGTGAGACAAGAATCTCCCGGTGGATTGCCCCCGAGCGGGTCAAGGTCAGCTTCTAGGTGTCCGAAGGCTCTAATAGCCTGTGCTAAGTTAGCTGTGGCTACTATTTTATCCATATCCTGTGTTTGTACATCTGTGGTTGCAGATTCTGCAGCTTCAGGATTCCACTTTTCAAATAAGGCTCTAATCTCAGGGTCTACAGACTCCGGATCTTGCAGGTATAACTCATATAACTCGACAACATAGCCCGAGTTAGGTCCATGAAACAAGTGTGAAAGGTTCATATTATATTCCTATTGAATTATGCAATTCTCTTTTTGGATGGCGTGTAATTCTATCATTGATTTTCAAGAATAATAGTAGCATAAGAATAATTCGTTCGCAATTGCGTTTGCTACGGTCCATCTCTTATTTATACATAAGATCTTCTTAGTCAGGAGTTAGACTCTCTTGGAGGGAAATCTTAGGTTATAGGCCAATATTTATCCAATTTTTCGAATTGAAAAGCCCTTATTTTGAAGAAAGTTATACTAATAAATAATTGCTATACTATACCAGATGAGCTTTTATAAATTGATCATAATGTTTACGATGCTCGTTAAAATGACCAATATTTTGCTGAGCAGGTAGAGTCTCTTCCTTGTTAACTATTATTGATTCAAGTGAAGGGTGCTCGCCTTTGAATATCCTTCCTATAGGAATGTGGCCTTGTTCTTTTAATTCTATGACCTTTTGGAAGGCTGCTGCCCTGCTTGTAGGATCAAAACTTTCATCTTCGTCTACATTATAAACTTTAGCTCTCCATTCACGGTGTGTGTCGTAATATGTTACACAAGGTGATAAGACTTCCAAAAATGCGAAGCCCTTACCAGATTCGGTGTGTTCAATCGCGGCTTCCATCAATCTCCCCAGCTGTTCCGGGTTTCCGCTAAAGCCTCTTGCTAAGAATGTGGATGATAAAAAGCTAAGTCCAAGAAGCATTGAATCCAGTCCCAATTCGGCATTGCCGTGATATCCAATAGGACTTGTCGGAGAAGCCTGCCCTTTGGTAAGACCGTAGTTGCTGTTGTTCATTAGAATGTACATAATGCTTGGATTACTTTTAAAAGTATGCACAAGATGACCTGCGCCTATTGCAAAACCGTCCCCGTCCCCGCCCGCTGCTATTACTGTAAGATCGGGGTTGGCAAGTTTAGCGCCAATTGTAGCAGGTAATACTCTACCGTGGAGCGCATGGTAGCCGTAGCATTTGAGGTTATTCTGAATAGTTCCGGAGCACCCAATTCCTGCTAACAACATCAATTTATGAGGAAGGATTCCCATATTCCTTAAAGATTTCTCAAGCACTCCCTGTACTGCAAAATCACCACACCCTGCGCACCATATTGGTCTTGCCGGGGTAAATGTTTTTGTGCTAGGTGGTGTTGTCATTGGGCTTTAGCCTCCTTCTTGTCATTGTTGTTAAGTTCTTCTTCCCGCTCTACTATTTGATTTACTAAGTAACCGGGTCTATATGGAAGTCCGTCATATCTGCGAATGCTTATAATTTTACTTGAATCAGCTCCCTGGTGCATAAGTAAATGAGCGATCTGGCCCTGAGCGTTAAGGTCAATTACATATACTCTTTCACACCTGTCTATGAACTCAAGAGTTTCATCGAGCATTGGCCAGAGTGTTCTGGGTTGAAGGTATTGAGTATTGTAACCTCGCTTTTCAAGCTCAATCCTAGCGTCCAGTATGACACCGTACATCATGCCAATTCCAATAAACCCGATTGGTGCGTCAGGCTCGCCGAAATGGCGCCCCTTTGGCAATTCTTTCTTAGCTTCTTCAATCTTATGAAAGCGTTTGTCCATCATTTTTACGCGGTTTTTAGGGTCGGTGGATACCAATCCAAACTCATCATGCTCATTGCCGGTAACTAGCGACATTCCGCCTGGTGTTCCTGGAGCAGCAAAGGCAGAAATTCCGTCTTCCGAAAAACTATAGCGCTTATAGGTATCTAGTTCAGCCACTTCTTCAGCTGTAAGTCTTTTGCCCGGCACAACTTTTACTTCGTCTAGGTTAAAAGGTTTAACGCTTGCTATATTTTGTGATAACGCCTGGTCCATAGCTATAAACACAGGGCATTGGTATTTGTCAGCGAGATTAGTTGCGTCAACAGCAAGATAAAAACAGTCATCAGGATGACCGGGTGTTAATACTATTCTTGGGAAATCCCCGTGTCCCCCGAATACCATAATGTTTAAATCGCTTTGCTCGGGTTTAGTAGGCATACCAGTGCTTGGCCCTGAGCGCTGACAGTCAACGATCACTAGCGGAACTTCACCTGACCCAGCGTGACCAACGCCTTCTTGCATTAATGAAATGCCCGGACCAGATGTAGCTGTCATAGTTCTTACACCTGTAAGAGCGGCTCCTATTGCCATATTAATCCCCGCAAGCTCGTCCTCGGTTTGTCTTGCGACTCCACCACAGCGGGGCAGCCATTTCTGAAGGGTTTCTAGAACCTCTGTAGAGGGAGTTATGGGATAGCCGGTAAAGAACCTGCCGCCGGCAGCCATAAAGCCAAAAGCTATTGACTCATTGCCCATTACTAATATCTGCTCTTCGGGTTCCGTCTGTTCTATTCTGTATTTCCCTTCACCGCGCTTAATACCCATCTCATCAGCGAGATGCAGCCCAAGCTCCAAAGCTTCGATGTTATAGTCTAGAATTATTTGACCTCTTCGTTCAAAGCGTTTTGTAAAAGTTTGACGCATCGCTTCATCTTCTAATCCCAGAAGCCGCCCAACTATTCCAAACGCGATACTGTTTTTATATAACTCACGGCGCATAGTGCGCATTGCAATACGGTTGAAAGGGGCCGCGTATAATTTGGTGCCCTCTGGTAATAATCCAGAGCGAAGAGGGCCGCTTGAATCATCAAAGACTACGATACTGTTAGAACTTATTTGGTGAACCTTCTTCTCCACCGCTTCTTCATCAAGCGCTACAAGGAGGTCTATGTGGCTTCCTATACAGTGCTTTTCGCCGATGAATGCTCTCATTGTAGCGGCTGCGTGGCCGCCCCTGATTCGAGATGCAACATCTCTTTCTGTATATACGTTCAGACCTGCGTTACGAAACAGATCGGCAAGCATTGTAATAACGGTTAATGAACCGTCTCCTCCCTGTCCGGCTACGATAACACTGATGTCTTCAAGTACTGGTTGGCTGTTAGTGTTAGTGGATGTCATTTGCCTTGCTCTCCTCCATCCGTTGGTTTCTTGTAGTCTTTGTAGAAAGATTTTGGGTTTGTATTACCAAGCTCAACTCTTTCCTGATAAGTTGGCATAAGAGCCGGCAGTGGTTTGTTTCTTTTTATGTTACACAATCTAATTAAAAGCTCTTTAGCTTTGGGTTCTGTCTCTTCAGGCATTATTTCAAATAGATCAGCATCTACTGCCGCCTGCCAGAACTTATGTCCGGCCTCAGTGCGAATGGCAACGAATGTCCATTTACTAAGCCCAATTCCACCTACTCCTATATCAGCATGTTCAGCAGAGTAGTCCAGGCAGTATAGACAAGCAGGGCGCGCAAAAGGATGAAACTCCTTTAATTTCATAATAATCTCACGACCGTCTCTTAATTCTACAATTACTTTTCCTTTTACATTAACGTTAACAATGTCTTGGGGTTCTACATCTAGTTCTTTGGCTATATATGAAATGTGCTCGTGTGTAAAACTTTCTGAGCAGAAGAGCCCAATTGTAAGCACTACGTTTTGTTGATACCACTTAGCAACTTCAAGACGGATGCTGCTGAATTGCTGCTGACGCACTCCGTCTATCTGGCACGGGACGCCAACCACAGCAAGTGGCTTTATATCTTGGCGCATGGCTTCTGTTAGAGCCATGGTGTTGGGTGAGTATGTATACCTAGAACCGCTGCAAGATCTTATCTCTTGAGCTGTTGTTGCAAGTTTTTGAACTCCAACCTGAGGATTCTCCGGGAGGACATCACCAAGAACGGCTCCGTTTATAGATCCGTTTTCTAATGCATGAACTAGTAGTGCGCTTGTTACCCCTCCGTCCTGACCCGCCTCTAAAAATTCCTTATCTTTAGCGCGAGCGATTACTGCGTAATTATAGGGACCAAAACCCTCGTCTTTAACAGGTTGTTTGAAGCCTAAAAGTGTTTGCAAGTCTTTATCCAGCGGTCTGAGCACTGGGCAGACATCAGCGCACAGTTCACAGAATACGCAGGCGTCGTTTCTAGTATCTATAGGGTGCTCATCTTTATAGTCAAAAACATCTGTTGGACAAATGGTTACACAGGCAGCGCATCCTACGCATTTGCCGGTATCCACTATTTCCCGCATTAGAAAGTCTACAGCTCTAAATCCTCCGCGGTTTATTTCCGATCTCCAAGCATAAGCCCATTCGTAAGGGTCAACGCCCTCTTCAAGCATTTCGTGATATTTTTTTTGAATGGACTGGACTAGCTTTTCATCGTTACTAATCTCTTGGCTGCTCATTATCAGCTCCTTGCGTAATTTTTATAGTCAAAGTCTTGTTTTCGTCCTTCAAACTCAATCATTATTAATGACGGTCTTAGGTAATAATTCAATTCAATTGTATTAGTGTGAAATTCGTTAGTATATTTCGATAAATTGTCCGGCTTTTTAAATATTTTTTGACTAATTTTGCCACCTTTTTTACTATCTCTTTTACTGCCCCGGCCTTATAACACACGAAATTTAATAACACAGTTAAATCCCTAAGTCAAACCTCACAAATTAACCTATAATCATACATCAAAATGACAAATGTTAAACAGTCCCCAAAATTATATGCTCTTTGACACGGATATAGAAAAGCGGGGAAATATATATCGAAATAGTCACGATTTCCACTTCCCAATAAAGGATGACGAAAGGCCTTTATTCTCAAGTGTCATTATTGGTTTTATAGTAAATAATTGATTTTACAGTAAACAATTATGGTCTATGGAAGATAGGAATGTTTAATAGATTAGCTTGTGTATTATTTGTTTCCCTTTTCCTTCCTCCCCCTTGATGGGGAACGAACGCGATCAAGTGAGCGTTTGGACGCCTCTGAACAAAGCCAGAAGCGTAACTAGAGTCCAGGCACATTATTTCCGAATCCAAAACAATTAAGGTGGGGGTGGTTGTCATTTCCGCGAAGGATCTCTTTTTTGTCATTCTGAGCGCACACAATGTGTGCAGCCGAAGAATCTAATCTTTTAATTCCTTCCCCCTCAAGGGGGGAAGGTTAGGATGGGGGTGAATTCATTTTGGATATTGCATCCTGAATCATGAATCCTTCTTGGCAAAAGGGGTACAGTACAAAATCAGTATATTTACAAACACCTTTCCACCAGGGTATCGGGTATGTTAATCTTAGGATTAACGCTGCCATGATACAAGTTCAAAATGTCTCAAAACACTACGGGGAATTGGTTGCTGTCGATAACATATCCTTTCAATTAGAAAAAGGAGATGTGCTTGGGTTCCTCGGCCCAAATGGTGCCGGGAAAACAACCACTATGCGCATCATAACAGGATATATGCCTCCTACAAAAGGCAGTGTCTATATATCAGATATAGATGTTTTTGAAGATCCCCAAGCTGCCAAATCCCACATAGGATATCTTCCTGAGAACCCCCCTTTATATGAAGATATGGTTGTCAGAGAATATCTAGACTTTGTTGCTGATATCAAGCAGGTTCCTAACAGAGAGAAAAACGGCAGGATCCACTATGTAATGGAGAAATGCGGCATTGTAAATGTAGGAAAGCGCATTATCGGACATCTTTCCAAAGGTTACAAGCAACGCGTAGGAATTGCTCAGGCATTGATTAATGATCCGGAGGTTTTGGTCTTAGATGAGCCCACCAGCGGACTCGACCCCATGCAGATTATAGAAATTAGGGAGCTCATAAAGGGTCTCTCAGGTGAGCGGACTGTCATTCTCAGCACACACATTCTGCCTGAGGTTACAATGATATGCAGCAAAGTTGTCATAATAAACAAAGGAAAGATTGTGCTTGAGGAATCACTAGAAAGGCTTACTAACAAGATTGATGGTATTGAGAATATTTTGCTAAAGACCAGATATTGGGGAGAAGAAATTCAAGAGAAAATAATTTCACTTCCAAATGTTTCAGATATTAGGCTCGGGCTTTCAAATGAATTAATTATTGAACCGAAAAAGGGAGTTGATATAAGAGAAGATCTCACAGATTTAGTTATGCAAAATGGGTGGGGCTTACTTGAAATGCGGCCTGTTGTTCATAACTTGGAAGAGGTTTTCTTAAGAGCGATCTCTACGGAAGGTAATTAGATGAAAGGCGTTTATCCTATATTAAAAAGGGAATTAAGATCTTATTTTGCCTCACCACTTGCTTACGTTATATTGGTAGTGTTTCAATTAGTTTCAGCTATGTTCTTTTTCCTTAATTTAAAGGGTTTCTTACATCTACAGTTTGATCCTAGCTATCAGTTACTTAGAGAAGAACTCAACTTAAATACTGTAATTATCATCCCATACTTTGATACAATGAGTATCGTTTTATTATTTATTATCCCACTTATTACAATGAGGCTTCTCGCCGATGAGAGAAAAAGCCACACCGCAGAACTTTTATTTACCTCCCCCATAAAGCTCCGCTCTATAATTCTCGGCAAATATCTAGCAGCACTAATTTTGTTGATAATAATGCTATGTCTATCATCTCTTAACATAGTTGTTTTAATGGCCCATGGCAATCCTGATCTGGGAGTAGTTCTCTCTAGCTATCTGGGGCTTCTCTTATTAGGCGCTTCTTTTCTTGCAATTGGAATATTTGCATCTTCTCTATCTAGCAGTCAATTGGTAGCAGCGGTGATTGCATTTGGCATCCTTCTCTTATTATGGCTCGTAGGGGCGTCTTCTGATACCGAGAGTTCAATCTTCGGTTACATCTCGCTGATTAGCCATTTTAAGAATTTCGGCAAAGGGATAATAGAGCTAAAAGATCTGGCTTACTATCTTTCTGTCATATATATAGGGCTATTTTTGACTCATACCGCTCTTGATTCGGAAAGGTGGCGATGAGAAGAAGAAAACTAATATATGGTACCGGCACCTTTATCTCTGTTGTGAGCACATTAGGGATAATTATTGCGATCAACTATTTGTTATTCAGGACCGATGTGAGGTTTGATGTTACCCAGGAGAAATTACATACTGTTTCTTCTCAGACAATCAGGGCGCTTAACGGTGTTGAGGACCAAATTGAGATTATAGGTTTTTTTAAAGAAACGGGTGCAGATAGAACTGGATTCCAGGACTTAGCAAAAGAGTATTCCAGGAGAAGTGACAACATAAACGTTACTCTTGTAAACCCGGATGAAGAGCCTGGTATTGCTAAAAAATATGCTGTAAATGAGTATGGAAGCGTTATTGTCTCAAGGGGCGATAAAATTGTTAAGCTAAGACTAACCGACCCTATAACAGGTGGAATACTAAACAATTCTGAGGAAGAGATTACAAATGCCATATTAAAACTTACAAGAGATTCCCAGAAAACCTTGTATATACTCACCGGGAATGGACAAAGGGATATGGGCAACAGTGTTGATGCCGAGGGATTGGGGCTGCTTCGAAAGACTATTGAAGATGAGGGTTACAACGTAGAAGAGTTTTTGATATTAAGAGGTGAAGAGCTTCCAATAGAGAATTCAATCCTGTTTGTAGCTGCCCCGACAAATGCCTTTTCGCTGAAAGAAATACAGTATATAAAAAGTTATTTAGACAAGGGTGGTCGAGCTGTGTTTATGATTGAACCCCGTTCGGGGAGAGAGATAGTTTCAATTTTAAAAGGTTATGGATTTGAACTTTCAGATGACGTTATCATAGATCCTAGCTCTAAACTTGAAGGAGGTGGTGATATAGCGCCAATAGTATCTGATTATCCATATCATGAAATTACCCAGGACTTTAGATTTGCCACAATTTTCCCATACACCAGAAGCTTGGATGTGGTAAACGGTGTTTATAAGACTGAAGTGCTGGCCAATACCAGCGAGTATGGTTGGTCAGAAACCAATTTTGAGCTTTTTGATGAAGGAGTTGCTCAGAAAGAGGAAACAGATAAGTCCGGCCCGCTAGGTGTGGCAGCTGTCGGAGAGAGTAGTAGTAATAGCAGAATCGCTGTGTTTGGGAGTGCAGATTTTGTGTCTAATGTTTTTCTTGAGTTCTCGGGGAATAGAGATTTTTTTCTTAACACTTTAAATTGGGTTTCCGGAGATGAAAATCTTATCTCCATTAGACCAAAAACCCTTAACACTAGCAATCTGACAATAACAATTAAGCAGATAGATTTAATTTTCATCTTCACTGTAGTTGTAATCCCGGCTGTTATTTTGTTTTCAGGATTGGCTATTTGGTGGAAGAGAAGGGTACTATAGAATCAATTATTACTAAGCCGTCGTCATTATTTGTCACTATTAAATTATAGATTTGACATTGATTGTTTAGGTGATCATAAATGAAATACTTTTTAATAAAATTTAAAGGCGCCTTAATAACAACTGTTATTTTTATAATACTGCTAGGCTTTATATTCTTTCGTAACTCTGAGAAAGATGTACAAGTTGCTAGTGACAATTCATTCTCTTTTGTAGTCGATGATGAGGTCTTGTCAGTTGAAATTTATTACCCAAAATTTTTGGTTCTTCTAGAAAACGAAGGGGAAGAGTGGTTTATAATTCAAGATGAACAAAAGTTAAATGCTGATCAAAAATTGGTGAATAATTTAATACAAGAAATTAGAGCTACCAATATTGTTGGATACGTTCCCATAGATGAAGTAGATTTGGATCAATTCGGATTGGAGAACGCCAAGGCCGAGTTGGTTGTTAATACCGAGGAAAAAGAACATAGGTTTATTGTCGGAGATAAGATACCGGTCGGCTCCGGTACTTATGTCTATGTGCCGGATGAAAAATTAGTATTAGTCGTAGAGAAAGACTATCTAAACGAATTCGTAAAACTTTCCTCAATAGACTTCAGAGATAAAGGTCTTTTCGATTTTGACTCAAATAGGGTAACCCGTATTGCAATATGGTCAGGGAATTTCTCTGTAGACATATTCAAAGAAGAAGGCGAATGGTATGTCGAAGGTGAGGATGAGATATT
The DNA here is from genome assembly GCA_004525335.1 of Thermodesulfobacteriales bacterium. GTDB lineage: Bacteria > Desulfobacterota_D > UBA1144 > Nemesobacterales > UBA2774 > CR02bin9. The sequence goes on along the minus strand of SPCL01000014.1, from coordinate 5,157 downwards.
AGTAGATGATAAAAAGGTAGATGAACTATTATGGGTTTTTTCAAGGGCAAAAGTGCTGGAGTTTGAGAATGAGTCTCCAGAAAGTCTAAAAAAGTATGGATTGGATGAGCCTACAACAGAGATCAGATTCTATGAAGACAACCAGATTCAAGGTGTAGTTTTTGGCAAAAGAAAAGATGAAGACAGCTACTATATCCAATCTGATTCAAGTGATGCTGTTTATAGTATTCACAAAAGTTTATTTAAAAGAGTTCCTAAGAGTATTGATCAAATAACTTTGAAATAGCTATAATGTACTGAGTTAACTTGCTTAGTGCTTAGAAAATGTTTAGTAATAATTACGGAGGCTTTATGTTTATTGAGATAATATCTAAAGACGGCGAATTGAGTTGGATAAACCTAAAACAAGTACTTGTAATTAAATTAGGCCGACCGGCAGAAGGCTGGCTCTGGGGATTCTCTTACCGCAATGAGACTCTTTGGTCAAAGACCTTTGACACAAAAGAAGAAGCCGATAAATGGTTGGAAAATGCACTGGGTAATGCCAAAGTTCCAGGCAGCTCTAAATTTGACACGGATTAATTTAGTCTTACTGGAATATTTTTCCAAGTCTTAGATTCTGATAAGTCTCAGGAATCATTTTTGTCTTTATCTTTAATATCTAATTTTATCCCCAATTCAAGGAGCTGCTTTATATCAACTTCAGAAGGGGCTTCTGTGAGCGGACACTGTCCCTTTTGAGTCTTAGGAAAAGCTATTACGTCCCTTATAGACGGGGCTCCTGCAATAAGCATTATGATTCTATCTAACCCAAGCGCTATTCCTCCGTGTGGAGGAGCTCCAAACTCAAGCGCTTCCAAGAGAAATCCGAATTTGTCCTGAGCTTCTTCCATACTAAGCCCGATTGCGCTAAATATCTTTTCCTGTATATCCTTACGGTAAATTCTTATACTGCCTCCACCTATTTCAACTCCGTTTAATACCACATCGTATGCTCTTGAGCGGATCTTCCCGTGTTGCTCGTCCAGAAGTTCCATGTCTTCTTCGTTCGGAGAAGTGAAGGGATGGTGCATGGCGACATAGCGTTTCTCCTTATGATCAAAATCAAAGAGTGGGAAGTCCTCGACCCAAAGAAAATTAAATTTCTTGTGATCTATCATTCCAAATCTTTCCCCAAGGGTGAGTCTTAAATTTGAAAGAACAAGGTTTACGGTGTGTGGAATATCGGCTGCAAAAAATACAATATCTCCGTCCGAAAGATTTAGAGTTTTCTGTAAGTTCTCTTTTTCTTCCTCGCTAAAGAATTTGACAATTGGAGACTGCCATTCTCCCTCTGATGCTCTAATCCATGCGAGCCCCTTGGCTCCTAATGTTTTAGCAGTGTCAGTAAAATCATCAATCTCTTTTCTGGAGAGTTCCCCGGCTTTTCCTTCAACTTTTAATGCCTTAATTATTCCGCCGTTCTTAATCGCTCCACTAAATACCTTAAATTCTGAGTCTACAAAAACATGAGAAATGTCTTGGAGTAAAAGACCAAACCTTGTATCAGGTTTATCTGATCCATACTTTAGCATAGCCTCTTCATGGCCCATTCTCTTAAATGGGGTCTCTACTTTGATCCCTTTTGCTTCATGGAATATTGCTTTTAACATTCCTTCAACGATATTCATAATGTCGTCTTCATTTATAAAGGTCATCTCGATGTCTATTTGTGTAAACTCCGGCTGACGGTCGGCTCTTAAGTCTTCGTCTCTGAAGCATCTGACAACCTGGTAGTAGCGGTCAAGACCTGAGATCATAAGTGTCTGCTTTAGGAGTTGAGGCGATTGAGGCAGCGCATAAAACTCGCCCGGATTTAGGCGGCTTGGTACTAAAAAGTCTCTTGCTCCCTCTGGGGTTGATCTAGTTAGATAGGGTGTTTCAACTTCTAAAAATCCCTCATTGTTTAGATAGTCCCTTGTTGCAGCTGCTACTTTGTGGCGGGTTATAATATTGTTTTTCATGCTAGGCCTTCTGAGGTCTAGATATCTGTACTTCATCCTCAAAAGTTCATCTACATTTATGTCATCTTCTATTAGGAAGGGGATGACTTTAGAGGTGTTTAGGATTCTTACTTCGCTTGCCATAACCTCTATTTCGCCTGTTTGTAGATTGGGATTAATAGTTTCAGGTGTTCGTTTAGTTACTTTACCCTTAATTGCTATAACCCATTCATCACGAATGGCTTCGCCTTTTTTATGAACTTCTTCACTATTCTCAGGATTTAATACTGCTTGAACCAGTCCTTCACGGTCTCTTAAATCTATGAATATTACACTGCCGTGATCCCTGTGAGATTGTACCCATCCCATAAGCACTACTTCTCGCTCTAGGTCATTTGTACCGAGCTTGCCGCAGTAATCTGTCCTTTCCCAATCTCCCATTAATTCAAGCATGAATCCGACTCCCTTTTTCTTTATAAAATTTCAGTTAAAACGGAAGAATCTTAACCTTTCTCCCCGATTTGGCAAGCAAGCATTAGAGTATATAGTAATAGAATATTTATATCCTATGGCGAGTGTAATTATAAATAAAAAAATTAACTGATAGCTACTCGATTTTGAAATGAAAGGTGTTATCTTTTAGATATCTGTACGGTTTCTGGAATACAAACTCAATAATCATATGAACAAGGCCGCTAATACTAATATGTTTCTGACTTTGATACGAAACAACTATTTAATATTGCTGATCTTCTTACTCGGCCTGTTTCTTCGAATATATGATTTAGGCTCTGAAAGCATTTGAAGAAGCTATGGGAGAAAAGTATGATCTATTGGAAGAGAAAAAATTTAAGTCCTTAAATTTATATAAGTACCATAAGAAGTAAGTTGAATAATCTAAGATCAAGTCTTTAATATTAAATGGAGTAATATGAACGAAAATACTGAATTTAGATCAGGTTTCATCACGGTTATTGGCAGACCCAATGTAGGGAAGTCAACCTTAATCAATCAATTGGTGGGAGAAAAAATATCTGCTGTATCTGATAAACCCAACACAACAAGAAATAGAATCTTAGGAATAAGAACACTTTCAAATGCTCAGCTTATTTTCCTTGATACTCCGGGAATTCATAAACCAAAGGGTACGCTGAGTAAAGCTATGGTTAATACTGCGCTGGGCGCAGTTCAAGAAGCTGATGTGATTATTATGATGATCGAGGTTAAAGAGCCTTTCGGAAGAGGGGACTCCTACATTATAGAGAGTCTTTCCAAGCAAGCCATCTTGGTAATCAATAAAATTGATACTATAAAAAAGAACGAGATATTACCCATACTTGAAGGCTCAAAGGAGTTTGAGGGCAAATTTAAAGAGATAATTCCGATATCTGCTGTAAATGCTGACGGCACGCAAGAACTCCTGGATACGATTATAAAATATTTGCCTCAAGGGCCTAAATATTTCCCCGATGATATGATTACTGATCAGCCGGAGAGGTTTATTGTGGCCGAGTTTATTAGGGAGAAAATTTTCACCCTAACTCAGCAAGAGATTCCATATCAGACAGCTGTAGTAATAGAGGAGTTTACTGAAATGCCGGAGAAACATCTGATCAAGATCTCAGCCGTTATTTATGTAGAGAGAACTAATCATAAAGGGATTTTGATCGGCAAAAAAGGTGCAATGCTAAAAGAAATCGGCTCACTTGCAAGAGCGGATATTGAAAAAATATTAGGTACGAAAGTATTTCTTGAGCTCTGGGTTAAAGTAAAAGATAAGTGGACTGATAGAGAGAACTTAATAAGAGAATTTGGCTACGGGGATTAATTGCCCAATTACTTTAAGATGATATCACTCCCCTTTAAACTCAGGTTTCCTCTTTTCCGCAAAAGCTTTTTGGCCTTCCTTGTAATCTTGACTGTTTTGAACTTCAAGCGTCATTTGTCGTATAGTCATTTCATCTTCTGAACTTATGGGTCTCTTTTGTAGAGCATTTATACTTTCTTTTAAAGTTCTAAGGGATAAAGGCGCATTCTCTGCAATTTCATTTGCCATTTCATATGCAAATTCTTGAATGTCTTCTCTTGATACCATGAAATTCACTAGGCCAATTTCAAGCGCTCTCTCTGAGCTTACCGGTCTTCCTACAAGAAAAAGCTCCTTTGTATATCCGGGCCCGATTAAATCTAAAAACTTTCTCAAGCCGGAGTAGGAATAAACAACGCCCAGTTTTGCCGGCGGCATACCGAATAAACAGTTATCAACTGCTATTCTGATATCACAGGTTGCGGCTACTTCAAGTCCGGCGCCAAATGCATGACCGTTCATCATCGCAATCACAGGGTAGGGGAAGCTCTCAATTGCCCTAAGTGCTTTGCCCAGAGGGTGATCCCCTTCATGGTGCTTTATCATATCGCTCTCACCGATTGCGCTTATGTCGTACCCTGAAGAAAACGCTTTATCTCCTGAGCCCCTCAGCACAACGCATCTGACTTTATCTTCTTGCTCTAGTCTTTTTAGTTCAGAACTCAGTTGTGTCAATATAGCGGGAGTTAATAGATTTCTTTTCTCAGGCCTGTTAAAAGTCAACGTGCAAACAGCAGCGTTTTCTTGTGAAATTAGTTCTGATAACTCAGTCAATTGTGATCTCCAAATAACTCCAATTACTTTAACAAACTAGTATCGATATGGTATCTTGCTTTGTCAAATTCCATTTGTTCCGATGCTATAAACTAGAGCAACCTTGAAATTTTAGTTATTATTGTTAGCTTAATAATCTAGGAGAGTGAGAACATGCCTTTATTTGAATATGAGTGTGATAAGTGTATGGATGGTTATAACAGGGATATAGACGCCTTGGTTGCGAAACTTAATAAAACCAACGCGGCTAAGATTAAGAAAAATAATAGCGGTATCCTATATCTCGAAGTAACTGATGGCGAGAAGAATAAACAGCTTTTTGCTCTAGGTGAAAAAAGCAATAAAAGGGGACCCAGAAGGTTCCGTTATACCCTTGAGGATAAAAGAGTCCTCTTTCTTGAGCTCAAGGATTTTAGATTCAGCTCACTAGTCTTGGACGATAAAGATGAGAAGGACTTAAAGTGCCCGAATTGTAACAGTAAAAAACCACGCAGAATATTCTCTACATTTAAAGCAATATTCGATGATAAAAGT
>SPCL01000080.1 GCA_004525335.1 Thermodesulfobacteriales bacterium | reverse complement strand
TTTACTCTTGCTGCAGTTTCATCCGATGCTACACATTTATCGAAGTCTTTCACGTTTAATCCTAGTTCTTTAGCATATGCATTAAAAGTAGCATCAGCATTTTCTAAGGTAATTTTCTTCTGATTATCAAACACTTTGTCATGGAAAGCCCAGAACTTATCATTTCCCTGGTCATACGCGCAAAGGGAAGCAATGGAAGCTTTCATAGCCCAATTGTGGTTTGGCAGTGGGTACTGCTTGTAAGAAATTGAAACTTTACCATCATAATCTTTTAAGATCTGAGGAAGCATCTCTTTTCCTTTTTGACAAAATGGGCACTGAAAATCTGAATATTCAACCACTGTAACCTGAGCGTCTTTAGTCCCTTTCGTTGGAGTGTCAGCAAGAGATATTTTCTCCATAGTTTCTTTGTGAGGATCAATAGTTGAATCCAGTATATCTGCTCCAAGTCCCGGTGTGCCTAAAATCATATATTTACCGTCTGTGCTAACAAAAAGAGGTACTTGCTGATTTCCGCCACCTATTGCCCCCTTTTTTAGACCAGCTATTCCTGTATCTGTAAAATCTTTGGTGTTTATAATATCTGTCCCCAAAATTACATATTGAGCATCGCCCATTATAAAGATGGGAACCTGATTTCTGCCTGCCTGGATTGTTCCTTTTTTAAACCCGGCAAAGCCTGACTCTTTAAAATCCTTTGTGCTCACAAGAGTTGCGCCTATCATTAAAGACTGACCGTCTTCGCTGATGAGAACTGGAACACTATTAGGACCGTATGGGATACTCCCTTGTTTTAGTCCCTTTACCCCTGTTGCCTCAAAGCCCTCTGTACTCGTGGGTTTGCCTATTAAAACATATTTTCCGTCGTCACTGATAATAAATGGGAGTTCTTGATCTCCACGATCAGTGATAAGTGAAAAAACGCCTTCTTTAAATCCTTTTATCGGACTTGCTTCAAACCCGGTTACGGTAACTTCCGCTCCCGGTGGAACCGTAGTCCCAAATCTGTTCATAAAGAAAGACTGCAACCTAGCAGCCTCATCCGTTGACATTTTTTCTGCAAAAGAAGTACTTCCAACCACGAAAAAGCATAGCGCTAGTATTGCCGCTCCTAAAAATTTAACTCTCATTACCTGCCTCCTATTTTCTAAAAGCTGTTTTGATTAGCTAAAACTATACCACTGAATGTTTAGAAAGCAACAAAAATAAGGGGTGATACAACTGCATGAAATTAAACGAAATTTGTTGAATTTCGGCTAATTAAAAACCCTCTCGAATATAGTATCGATATTTTTGAGATCAGCCTTAACATCAAAACATTCCTCTATTTCTTGGGGGGTTAATGAGTTTTTTATGCTTTCATCTTTAAGGAGTAGATCTTTGAAATCATCAGTCCCTTTCCAAGTTTCCATTGCGTTATCCTGCACTATTTTATATGCATCTTCACGAGAGAACCCCTTGTCTATAAGTTTTAACAAGACTTTCTGTGAAAAGACAAGCCCGCGTGTTAACCAAATGTTCTTTTCCATGTTCTGTGGATATACCTGAAGACCGTCCAAGAGGTAATGCACCCTGTCGAGCATGTAATCAATGAGTATAGTTCCGTCAGGGCCTATAACCCTTTCTACAGAGGAGTGGCTAATATCACGCTCGTGCCAAAGAGGGATGTTTTCCAATGCTGAAATGGCATAAGAGCGGACAAGCCTTGAAAGTCCGCATAGGTTCTCTGAAATTATCGGGTTTCTCTTGTGAGGCATGGCTGAAGAACCTTTCTGTCCTTTTCCAAAAGGCTCTTCTAATTCAAGCACCTCTGTTCTTTGGAAATGTCTTACCTCTAATGCAATTTTTTCAATCGTAGATGCTACTATAGAAAGAGTGAGGAAATAATCCGCATGAATATCGCGCTGAACAATTTGTGTAGAGATAGGAGCAGCTTTAAGTCCCAATCTCTCACATGCAAATTCTTCAACGTGAGGTGGAACATTGGCAAATGTGCCTACAGCGCCAGAAATCTTACCCACACTAATTATATCTTTTGCCCTATGCATACGTTCTAAATTTCTCTTCATCTCGTCATACCATAATGCAAAGACAAGCCCTAAGGTCTTAGGCTCAGCATGAATTCCATGCGTTCTTCCAATCATAACCGTATCTTTATGTTCATATGCCCGTCTTTTTAGTACATCCAAAACAGAAACTAAGTCTTTAATGATCAATTCAGCCGCATCTTTTAGCTGAAGCGCCAAAGCCGTATCTAAAACATCCGATGAAGTAAGTCCCAAGTGTATAAATCTGGAATTCTCCCCTACATGCTCTGAGACTGAAGTAAGAAAGGCAATAACATCATGCTTTACCTCTTTTTCAAGCTCATCAATCCTATCCACATCAAACCCGGCGCGAGCTTTAATTTCTTCAACAGCTTCTTTGGGTATTCTTCCATTTTCCGCCCATGCTTCACACACTGCTATTTCTACACGGAGCCAGTTCTTATATTTGGATTCATCAGACCATATAGAAGACATCTCGGGTCTTGAGTATCTTGTAATCAAATTTGTAGTACCTCCCCTACGGTTTTTCTGGGCGCGACTGAAACACTGACCTCGGATTCCGCACCATTTTTTTTCACTATTTTTGAGGCAGACTGAAATGCAAGCTCTGGTCTATTATTAACCTGACTCAAATGCCCTAAAATCACATGTTTCAAACCTTCATGGAACAATTCATTTAACAGTTCAGCAGCCTGAGTATTGGATAAATGGCCGAGACGTCCTTTAATTCTTTGTTTCAAATCCCAGGGATAATGACTATAAAGAAGTATGTCACTATCGTGATTAAACTCAATTAATAAAATGTTTGAGCCCTTTAGCCTTTCCTTGACTAGTGAAGTGACAGAGCCAATATCTGTAACTATTCCAATTTTAATATTATTAGAGCATTCAATAGAAAAACCCACCGGATCCAGAGCGTCATGTGGGATAGAAAAAGGGGTCACCAATAAGTCTTTAATAGCAAAAGCTGTATCACTCTCAAATTCCTCAAGCTGATTGACTGTGTCTTTCCAGAGATGTGTCGTAGCTGAGGCTACGTAAGTCGGAATATTTAATCTCTTAATAGCGTGTGTGTGGTCTGAGTGTTCATGTGTGGTAATTACAGCGTCTATATCTGATAGTTCAACACCTATAGTCTCAAGCCTGAGTTTAATTTGCTTCATACTAATACCGGCATCAATCAATACCTTTGTACTCTCAGTCTCTATGTATAGTGAGTTCCCTGAACTCCCGCTGGCTAAAGTGCAAACTCTCATTTTGTAAGAAATTTAGGCTCCTCTTAGATATGGGGGCGTAGTATCGATGTAATTTGACTAACTTATCAACCCTAAAGCGACTGAAATATAATATATGACGATAAAAACGGTTTATTAATGTAAAGAACAAACAGAATTAATGTTAACTTCTTCTTAATTTAAATCTAACATAGGATTAACAAACAGGGAATATTATCTTCTCCATACCCTATCAACTCCGTGCTCTTAGAGGGGTAAGTCGGTAACGGCTTACCCCTCTTTTTATTGCACTAAATTAACATAAAAAATTTGAGAAATTATATTAGTAACAGCTATTTCGGATTGGCCTTTCTATAATCGGTAATAAAACTCTCAAGCATTGGATCAAGAGCTGCTTGAACATTAGCTAGTAAATCTTCAGGTAGCGCTCCACCCGTCGTTAGAACAGTCCATGTTGGGGATACGGCTGTAAGGCCGGGGTTTCTTTCAAGCAATACAATTTGAGTGAAATCCAAAGTTGCTGTAAAGAGATATATAGGCCCAGGCTGCTTTGTTGAATTAATACTCAGAACTAGTTTGGGTTGGCCGCTAATAGTTCCAACTTCCTGATCCGTTAATACTTTAATTCCAGACTTTTTTAGTTTCTGGGTAATAGCACTCAGCAACTTCTTATTATTAAGACCGTCAGCCGCAGCGTCAGCATCTATATCTTCAACACTAACTCCGATGCCTTTTAAACCTTTTAAAGTATTCATTTCCGCTTGATCACCTTGAGAAAATGAATATGTAGAAATCATCAAAGATGAAACAAAAAGCACTAATACCGTCATGATTGTGTATCTAAACATTTTACGGGCCTCCAAAATAAATGATCTGAATTTTTCAAAACAGTTGGACATCTTATCTGACAATTATGAATATTATGTTAAGAGATTAAAACTCTAGTTACAATATAGGAAGTGTAGCAAAACTGAGTAAGTATTAGTAGTCTTTATCTCTTTGAAAGGCAGGGTTGGCTATTAGAGGCCCAATTGTGGTCTCAGGGCTCTTTTTTCTATTGCTGTGAAGAATTGATAGAAATCCTGTATATAAAAATCCAAATTGGATAAGAAGCAAGAACGGAATCCATCCATAGTAACCTTTATAAATTGCATAAAGAGTTTGAAGAAGAAACAGCATACCGAGAGCAATTTCAATTAGCGCAGTTATTTCATTTGATGAGACATAGCTTTTTCTAGTCCGCCAGTTGTCACTTTTGGAAGTTACAGCAAATTTTGGAGTCCGCCTAAATTCTGATTTTTTACCTAAAAATGCTTCAAGCACAGCTTTACTATTATTAATAGCAAGACCAGCACCAACTGAGATAGCAACAGGGACATATTTAAGATAGCTAAGCCAGTTGTTCCCATGTTTTTCTTTAACAGTATAAGCATAGAAAAATGCAAAGCTCAAAGTACCTGCTGAGATTGTAAAAAGGTTAAACAGAACTAATTTATGCCATGCTATTGATTGCCAGAAGTAGCCCATAGGAAACATTAATAACAAAAGGATCAGAAGCAATAAGTATGAAATATTACCAAAAAGATGAAAAAAGGCCTCAGATTTGATTTTAAAAGGCAAATCTTTTCTCTTAAAAATTTGAGGGAGAATCTTAAAAGCTGTTTGCACTCCACCCTTAGCCCAGCGGTGCTGTTGTGATTTAAATGCATTCATATCAACCGGGAGCTCCGCATCTGCAGTGGTGTCTTTTAAGTAAACAAGCTTCCATCCGGCTAACTGCGCTCTATAGCTGAGATCCAGATCTTCCGTAAGAGTATCGTGCTGCCATCCGCCTGAGGACTCGATACATTTTTTTCTGATCACTCCGGCTGTACCGTTAAAATTAAAGAACATGCCATTATTGAAACGAGCCGACTGCTCAAGAATAAAATGTCCGTCAAGTAGAATTGACTGGGCTTTAGTTAAAGTTGAGTAGTCCTGATTTACATGACCCCACCTAACTTGCACCATACCAACTTTAGAATCAACAAAGAAATCGACCGTTCTTCTTAGAAAATTCTTAGGAGGCATGAAGTCGGCGTCAAAAATAGCAATCAATTCCCCTTTGGCTGACTTAAGACCTTCTCTTAAAGCCCCTGCTTTATAGCCCTCTCGGTCCTTTCTATGTAGGCAAGTAATATTAAACCCTTTTTCTTTAAAGTGGCTAACACAGCAACGTGCAATTTCAGTTGTTTTATCTGTTGAATCATCCAGCACCTGAATTTCCAGCAGCTCTTTGGGATAGTCTATATTGCAGACCCTAGAGATGAGTCTTTCTACTACATACATCTCATTATAAACAGGTAGCTGTACGGTAACTACGGGCAGCTTTTCAAAAGTGCCCTTTGGAACAGGTACCTTGTTTTTATTCTTACTATAAAGATACGACAAGTAATACCTATGGATACCAAAAGTACAGAGTAGCAAAAGGGAGAAACCGTAAACAACCGTTGTAACAATTTTAGAAATTAATATAAAGTATTCCAATTTTTTCCCTGTAGTTGCTTACGAAAGATTAAAACTTGGCGTCCTTTAACCTTTGTACAGCTTGGATTATTCTTTCCGTACTAAACGTTGTTGAAACTCTAGCATACCCTTCTCCATATTCACCAAATCCAGTTCCGGGAGTAACAACTATTCCTGATTCAGACAGAAGTCTTGATGAGAATTCTTTGGAAGTAAGCCCGTGAGGAACATCAAACCATACGTAAAAAGTCGCTTTGGGCGGGTGATAACTTAGACCTGCTTCATCAAGGCCTTTGCAAAATATATCACGCCGTTCTTGAAAAATCTTGATTCTGTCTTGAAGCCCCTTTTTATAATTTTGAAGTGCCACCATGCCGGCATACTGAACAGCTTGAAATGCTCCTGAATCTATATTGGTTTTGACTTTTCCAATACCGGCAATGGCTTTTTTATTGCCAACAGCAAAAGCAATCCTCCAACCTGTCATGTTGAAGGTTTTGGATAGAGAATGAAACTCAATTCCCACATCTTTTGCCCCATCTGTCTGCAAAAAGCTAGGTGGATTGTATCCGTCGTAGGCTATTTCAGTATAGGCTGCATCATGGCAAATAAGAATATTGTTCTTAGCAGCAAAATCGACTAAATCTTTAAAAAATCCCCCGTCCGCAACTGCAGTAGTAGGATTATTGGGATAGTTTAAAAATAATAGCTTAGCCCGTTTTTTAATATCGTCAGGGATCGCGTTTAGATCTGGCAAGAATTCATTGTCTTTATAAAGAGGTACTGCATAAGGGGTCCCACCGGCAAAGCTAATAGAGGTCGGATATACCGGATACCCAGGATCGGTATATAAACCTACGTCTCCCGGATCAATGAAAGCAAGGGGCGTATGGGCAATACCTTCTTTTGAACCGATTAGAGCAACAACTTCCGTATCAGGATCCAAGTAAACATTAAATCGTTCTTTATACCAGTTGGCAACGGCAACTCTAAAGGACCGCATTCCTTGATATGACGGATATCTATGATATGCCGGATTCTCTACCCCAACTTTTAGGGCATCAATAATGAAATCCGGCGTCGGGAGATCAGGATCGCCAACACCTAAATCTATTACATCAACACCCTTATCTATTAGTTCATTTTTTTTGGCATCTATTTCAGCAAATAAGTATGGTGGTAACTCAGCAATTCGACTTGCCCATTTAACGTCCATTTTTATATCTCCTTCGTTGTACTTTTGGAAGTTTGTATGATAACTAACCTACCCAGTGAGAGCAAGATACAGCACCTATGCGCTCTATAACTAAAATTTTATAACATATTACTATGTTTAAACCTATTAATTGTTCCCAAATCCCTTATCTAAATACTCACGTATGCAGAGCTAATTTTATCGTATGCTATTTGAGACAATTCTTTTCGTGTCATCTTTGGATTTACTTCTATTTCTTCAAGGGCTTCTAATTCTACCTCTATATTCTTTAATTTTAATAATCTGAAGAAATGCTCAAAGAAAGTAATGCTCCCGTAATAAAAAATTAAGTCCTTACTCTTCTCGTCTAAGGACTCTCCATTTATCCTCTTATAATTAAGGCAAAGCGGAAGCACATCCGTGCCTGTGTTAATTGCGGATTTTAAGAACGGGGCTTTAAAAGCTGTTACTGCTTGTCCGTCAGATGTTGTGCCTTCAGGAAAAAGTACAATATTTAGGCCCATATTCAAGACACTGGAAATATTATCCATATCACCTAATAATCTCGAGCGGTTTCTCCTCTCAACAAAAATTCCACCGCCATACTTGGTAACCACCCCAAGGGGGAACTCTTCCTCTAGCTCTGAATTTGCAATAAAAACGGATGGAAGAACCGAATAAACAACAAAAATATCAAGATAAGAAAGATGATTACAGACAATCATATAATTTTTATTAGCCCTTTTATATCTATTAAGATTTTTCAGATTAACTTTAACTCCAAATAACATAAGACATACTTTCCCGGAAAAAGATGCAATTCGTGAGAAAGAAATCAGTTTTTTCTTTCTATCCCTCACAATCAGATCGGTTATGAAAGAAATCAAGAGAAAAGTGACAACGATAAGAAAGAAAAATAAGATTTTAATGGGCTGTCTAATAAAGTTCATTATATTTCCGGTCACATGTAGAATAAATTGAAAATCCGTTAAATTATATAAGTCTGATATAATTTACTCAAGTTATGCTCAAATATACATATTTTCAATATGAAAAACTTAGCTGAAATAATAAAATCAATAATCAGAGAGAAAGGTCCCATAACATTTGCAAAATTTATGGAGCTTGCGCTTTATCATCCCACTTACGGCTACTATTCATCTGGCAAAACTAATATTGGGAAAGAGGGCGATTTTTATACAAGTTCTAACGTTCATAAATCTTTTGGGAGTGTAATCGGCAACTTCACAATAAAATCTTTAGATTTAATAGATGAAGAGAGCTTATCTATTGTAGAGCTTGGAGCCGGCAAAGGAACTCTCGCAATTGATGTCTTGAATCACCTTAAAAATAATAATCCAAAACAATATGACCGAACGACTTACTATCTGATAGAACAAAGCGACTATTCTAGAAATGAATCAAAGAAAGCTCTAAGCAGTCATATAGAGAAAGTTAAGCTATTTTCTTCATTGGCCGAACTAGAGAATGAAAACATTCAAGGTGTTGTTATATCTAACGAGCTTATGGATGCGCTGCCTTTCCATAGATTAAAAATATCTAATGGGAAGTTATCTGAGATATTCATCACGTTAGAAAATGAAGGCTTCTTGGAAATAATTGATAAACCCAGCACGCCAGAATTAGAAAAATACTTCAGCAGAATAGATGTAGACTTCAGAGGAGACCAGGAGTTTGAAGTTAACCTTAGGGCGGAGAAGATTGTAGAAGAAATTGATAGAGTTTTAAGAAAAGGAACTATAATCACTATAGATTATGGGTATTTAGCTGGTGAGCTTTTCAGCACACAGAGAATGAAAGGAACGTGTAAATGTATACATAGGCATGTAATAAATGAGACTCCATATATAAATATTGGACAGCAGGATATTACAGCCCATGTCGACTTTAGCAATCTAATTAGAGTAGGGGAATCACTAAACATCAACAAAGTTAAGTACACAACACAGGGACAATTTCTTATAGACTGGGGAATACTAGATCTAATAAGCGGCAGCTTAGAAGAAAACGCTAAACCGAAAGATTCCTCAGCAAAAGAGATACAGGCTATAAAGAATTTATTTCTTCCAGAACTCATGGGAGACAAATTCAAAGTGTTAATTCAGGAAAAAAATTTGGGGAGACAATTAAATGACTTCTACCCC
>SPCL01000146.1 GCA_004525335.1 Thermodesulfobacteriales bacterium | reverse complement strand
TTCCTATTGTGCTCCTAGGATATTTAGGCGGATTATTTATTGCCGACCGCGCATTAAGTCCGATTAGACAACTAATTAACACTCTCGATTCTATAGTTAGTAATTCGAAAATTGATGTTAGGGTTCCTGAGCAGCATGTTGATAAGCTACATGACGAACTTATATCTCTTTTTAATACAATGTTGGATAAAATCGAGACTTAAATAAAAGGTATGAGGGATGTTCTAGATAATGTAGCGCACGATCTTAGAACTCCTATGACAAGACTTAGAGGTACGGCAGAGATCGCTTTACAATCAGATAACAAAGAAGATATTAAAGAGGCTTTGGTCGATTGTATAGAAGAATCAGAACGCATACAAATTATGCTGGATACACTTATGGATGTATCGGAAGCGGAAACCGGCGCTATGAAACTCAATCCTGAAAAAATTAACGTAGCGCCTATAATTGATGGCGTAGTTGAGCTATATAGTTACGTAGCCGAGGAAAAGGATATTGTGGTTCAAACAGGTTTTCCACAAGAGCTTTATGTTACAGCTGACAGCAATCGACTTCGTCAAGTATTGGCTAATCTGCTCGATAATGCGATAAAATACACACCGGAAGGTGGCAAAGTTGATATTGAGGCTAAACAAGGTGAAAACGAAGTTAGAATAACTATTAGGGATACTGGAGTTGGAATATCCGAGAATGAATTAGACAACATATGGGATCGTCTTTACCGAGGCGACAAGAGTCGTACTGAAAGAGGGTTAGGACTCGGTCTAAGTCTTGTTAAAGCTATTGTGGGAGCACACAGAGGATATGTTGAGGTATTAAGCGCTCCCGGCACAGGCTCAGTTTTTTCTGTTCATCTCCCAGCATAACAAACAATCAGAATCTCTCAGAGTTTCTAAATACCCTCCACTCAACTTCATCAATCTTTAGCTTTGTATTATCAAAACGAACCCTTTCATTATTAAAGCAGACCTTTTCAAATTTGTAACCATCAGGAAATATCCACGTAATTTTAGAAGTATATGATGAACACATATCAAAATTAAGGAGGTTTGTCATGAGAAGTAAAAAGCTTTCAGTTTATTAGTTAGAGGTATAGAGGATTTTTGCAGTGATTTATATATAAAGACATTCTTTATCGCAGCATTTCTTGTACTGGGACTTACGTTGGTTAGCAGTGCCCAGTCCAAGTCGGATAATGATGAGAATGGAATACCGTTTACAGCAACAGCTGTAAGAATTGAGGTGAACTCGACAGACGGCGATGCGGGGTTGCAGATAGAATTTGACGCCGAACCGTGGACTAATGTCAGGGTAGAAGGTCCTGACGGTCGAGTAGTATATTCTGTGTCCAACAGAAGTAAATTGAGAAGGCTCGGAAGCACTGAAAACTTTATGGAGAGTAACGAGCCAAATTTTGAAGATGTCCCGCTTCCCGACATTTTGAAACTCCTGCCCGCGGGAGAACATGAGTTTGAGGGTCGAACGATAGACGGATCAGAGCTTGACGGGGCCGCCATCCTAACACACGACCTGCCGTGCGGACCTGAGTTAATATTACCTGAGGAAGATGAAACTCTTAATACTGATTATACTGTTGTTATTGTCTGGGAAGAGGTTACGAACAAGCTCAACCTCACAACGGGAGAATGTGGAGACTCCTCAGATCTTCAGATAATCGGATACCAGATAGTTGTTGACATAGTAGATTCAGACCCTAAACAGCGCTTTGATATAAAGGTCCCTGCTAACGTCACAACTATAACAGTTCCACCCGAATTCATAGCGCCTGTTTCCGAGTATACGGTTGAAGTACTGGCGATAGAGGCAAGCGGCAATCAGACAATTACAGCAAGCAGCTTCCTAACTTCAAATTCTCCAGTTTCTCACAGTCTAACTTAATCCACCCTTTGCTATAGCAAACTAGCATTACCGAATTGTAATGCTCTAGAAAGGTTGGGGAAACAATCATTTGATATTCTGGAAGTAAACTCAAAATTCAATAGGAGGTTTTGTATGTTAAAGAGAATTGGAGTATCAATCATTTCACTAGCAATTTCATTTTTAGTTATCGGCGGATGTAGCAGCAGTGGTGGTGGATCATGTCCTGATACCACTTTAAACATTTCTGTCTGTGATCCTTCAGCAGGCCCATTCTCAATTATCATAGATAACGAGTTTTTCCCGCTCTTTGTAGGAGATGAACTTGTGCTTGAGGGAGAGGAAGACGGCGAATTTCTTGAAGTCATTATCACTGTGCTTGATGAGATTGAGGTAGTTGCTGGTGTAACTACCAGAGTTATAGAAGAAACAGAGTTTGTGGATGGCGAACTTCTTGAGATATCCAGAAACTTTTTTGTTCAAGCCCCTGACGGTACTGTCTGTTATTACGGTGAGGATGTAGACGTTTATGAGGATGGAATAATAGTGGGCCACCCAGGTGAATGGCGAGCGGGAGAAGACGGGAATCTACCTGGTATCCAAATGCCTGGAAATCCCCAAATTGGAGATATATATGCTCAGGAAATTGCGCCTGGTATCGCCCAGGATCAAGCTGAAATAGTTGCTTTGGGTGAGACTATCACAGTTCCTGCCGGAACCTTCAGTGACACATTAATCACAGAGGATTGTAATCCGCTTGATAACGGAGCACTTGATGATAAAGCTTATGTGAGTGGAATAGGTCTTGCTATAGACGCAGCCGCAGAGCTTGTCTCTTTTTAATTGGGCACTAAAAAACTCAAATATTTAAGTAAAAATCCTTACACCATCTTTACCCTGCACCCTATTTACAGAAACCCCAATTAACTCATTCTAGTTAATTGGGGTTTTTCACAGTGGAATTTGTAGGATACAATCTAGAGTAATATGTGCTGATGTTATAAGAAAGATATATAATATGCTAATGACTTAAACAGAACTTCAGAACGTTACTTGGGATAGCGAAAGTCTCTATATTGTTCAAAGTAATGATATTCACCTAACACTTTCAGTATAATAATTTTGAACCATTTTGTAGAAAAATTGAAGCACCTTTACTTTTTGACTTTCTCTTACGTTCAATGATTTATATTATTAGTACGAGTAGGTAATTGCGGTACTTCAATTCCAGTCTTTTCAAATTGTCAGATCTTCGGACATCTGACATTCCAAACATCAAATACATCTAATAATCATTAGGGAATACACTGGCATGATTATTGCCATTAACTGTATTATCTACATAATAATAAGATAATGAAAAACACCACATCTTCGCCTGGAATTCCTATAAGTTTACCCGAAGCCGCTCACTGTCTGCATTGTGGGGAGGAACTCGGTCTATCCAATACGGTTTATTCCAATGGCGATTATTTTTGCTGTACGGGATGCAGTTCTGTTTACGAGCTGCTTAATACGTTGGGACTCCAAAATTTCTACAAAATAAAAGAAGAGCAAAATATAGGGAAAACCGGGCGTCCAATTGATGCTGAAGCTAAGGAAGAATACGGATACCTGGATCAGGACAACTTTATAAATCAATACACGAGTCCAGAAACCCCGCTTACCATGAATTTCTATATCGAAGGTATCCACTGCGGAGCATGCCTCTGGTTGATTGAGAAAATCCCTGATTACTCACCTCATATAGAATCGGTTTCCCTAAACATGTCATCCAACGTCGCTATCGTAAACTTCAGAAACAAAAAGAAATTCTCAAGCTTTCCTCAGATAGTTAAACGTTTCGGCTATAAAGCACATCCGATTAAGGTTGACGAAGAAGCGCAAGAACTTAAGCAAAAAGAGAATAG
This sequence comes from Thermodesulfobacteriales bacterium, assembly GCA_004525335.1. Lineage (GTDB taxonomy): Bacteria > Desulfobacterota_D > UBA1144 > Nemesobacterales > UBA2774 > CR02bin9. The sequence continues at coordinate 1,381 of SPCL01000146.1, read as the reverse complement.
AAAATCCCTGATTAGGATATCCGTCGCAGCAGTCTGCGCCGGGAATATAATGCTGCTGTCTGCTGCAATATATTCAGGCGCTGAGGGAATATTTGCAGAGAAATTCGCACTATTAAACTTTGTATTAACCTTGCCTGTAGTAACATATTGCGCTTTCCCGTTTTACAAAAGCGTTCTGAGTTCACTTAGGTCTAAACGTGTTACAGTAGATATCCCTATTGTGTTTGTAATCTTGGTCGGTTTTTTACTAAGTTCTTATAACTATGTAGAGGGAAATGACCAAGTCTACTTTGATTCTGTCACTGCATTTGTGTTCCTGCTCCTATCGAGTAGATACTTTTTGAAATCTATTCAAGATAGAATTTCAAACAACAAGCCGTCTAGCAGATCACTATTTAATCAAAATAAAATACTGATTTGGGACAACCGGAACAAACAGTTTTTTCTCGAACCCTTAGAGGATGTTAAACCCGGACAAAGGGTGAAGATTAACAATGGAGACCGTATACCTGTAGACGGAAAACTCTTGTCACCCAGAGCTGAGCTTAACCTGTCTGTCCTAACAGGGGAGAACATACCTCAAACGTTACTCAAGAACGATTTTATATACGCAGGTTCTATCCTCAATTCGGATCAAGCAACAATTGAGGTTATAAATACGGGCAGTTCCACACGAATCGGCAAATTACTGGATGAAGTTGAGAGAAACTATAAAAGCAAAATCAGTAGTTCAACATACAGTGATAAATTTGCCGCAATGTTCACACTAATAGTGGGCATAACAGCTGCCATATCGTTTCTTGCTATTTTTACCGTTCTAGGTCCTTCGGCTGCCTTGAATAGAGTCATGGCGTTTGTGTTAATAGCCTGTCCATGCGCATTCGTTTTTGCTCTTCCACTAACATTTGGATTATCTCTCAATAAAGCAGTTGAGAAAGGGATACTTGTAAAAAGCTCTAATGTCTTTGACAAAATTCCACATATCAAAAATATTTTCTTTGATAAAACTGGAACCCTGACTAATGGGGTTTACAAAATCTTAAAGTGGAACACAGAAGCACTTTCTAGAAATGAAAAAGCTGCTATTTTAGCAATCGAAAAAAAATCGAGTCACCCGATAGCCAGAACTTTAGTAAGTCATATAAGTGAGACCGATATGACACTGCCTGAGGTCATAGACTTTAAGCATATATATACAAAAGGTGTATCTGCTAATGTCGATGGCAATGTTTACGAGATCTTATCAGACAAGAACGTAGATGATACAAATGAGATCAATGAAATCATTACTACAAAAACTGTAATAAGGAAAAATGGACAGACAATATCAGAACTCTACCTAGGCGATTCCTTAAAGGAAGACGCAAAATATGTTGTAAAC
>SPCL01000283.1 GCA_004525335.1 Thermodesulfobacteriales bacterium | reverse complement strand
TATTGTGCGCTCACTAACGCTTGGAACCGTGGAGGGGATTTTACTGTTCAATCTCATATGGATCATTGTCGCAACTGCGATTTTCTTTCTACTATCAGTGAACCTGATGAAAAGAAGATTAATCACCTAATCGTATAAGACCTGAACAGTTTTCAAATTCCCTCCTACAACTTAAAATCGACCTCAATAGTTTCCTTCAACATGTCCTTGAACCCCATCATTTCAAGTGTTCTTTGGGACTTTCCCGTTAAATTCAGGTGCAAAATCTTCACCAGATGCCCCAATCTAATCTGAACCCAACGGCACACCCAACCATAGCAGAGCTGCGAGGTATAGTTATTACGATAAAGTGAAATTGTTCCGGTTAATTGTAAGAAGTGGCTAAACAGTCACAAAAAATAAAAAGAAAGGGACTGCAGTTCTCCCCTCCACGTGCGCAATTTGTAATTTTTGTAATATAATATATTTAAATGTTACAAAAATCATATACAGTTTAGTATATTTGCAACTTTCTTATTAGCCAATCATATTCTTAATTTTCACCAAAATCTCTGTGTATTCTCTAGCTTCTTTTTCCTCTTCCGGTGAAGCTTTTCTAATTTCATCGAGATTCTCTTTCATATCCTCAATATCCCTTTCTAAAGCTACAATTAATTGTTTCCTATCTATTTCAGCTGTTTTTATGAGTACATCGATTATCTCTTTTGGATCAATCTTTTTGTTTATTGCATGTATCCCAAGTGCCGGTATCAGACGTACAGCACATCCTCCTACAGCAAGTAAATTCCTTGGTGCGAGTTGCGGCATTTGATTGTCTCGTTCGTCATACTTGGGTAAAATTAGATTCACACAAGCATGTTCACCGCAATTGACTATAACCATAGCTCTATCACTGTAGATATTGCCATAAACCATCCCTGCTACTACAGTATAGCATCCTGGTGGTACTTCCACTTCTGCATGACCATTATTAATAACCCAGCCAACAAATACTTGCTCACCTAAGCAGTTATATATATGTAGGTGGCCACTTCTTTTAATTATTCTACACTTTTCATCTCTGACCCATATATTCAATTTTGCATTTCCCATATTGATTCACCTTCCTTCTTGGTTTCTCACTCTTTGTGGGTATTTACATTTCTGTAATGTTATAACTCTGTATAGCACCCCCACTCAGTGCTTATTGATGCACTCACCATAGTGCCGTTTTAACGAGCAAATCCCCATGCATCTCGGATTCTTTAAACCATGGTTTTTTTTTCATTCTATATACACCCCGACCCGATATTAAGTTCGAGCATTAGTATATATTTATTCTACAAATTACTTAAACTTATCTATTAATAAATAGAATTAATATTATATTATCAGACTGTACTTCATAAATACATAGTTAAATACTAAATAAGGGTCTCGCAACGATTTTTACGTACACACACGCTAAGGAATTAGCGCCTCACTAAATCTCTGTTGAGCTTGTACTCACCATACAGAATAACGTTGCTCCATTCAATCGGACTGACATGAGTAAGAAGATCTAAATCCACGCCTGCATCTTCTTTATGAATAAATTGCATTTCACTCAAGAGCAATTAGTACAGGTCACAAAGTTATCAGATGCAGACATAAGAATTGTCAACGAGTGCAGAGGGGATCACAATAAATTAGGATTTGCGTATCAACTCTGCTATGTCAAACTGTTTAATCAGCTCCCGATGCAAAGTCCGCTTGAACTACTTGATGAATTGGCAGACAAGTTTCCTTACAGTATATTTACGGACGAATCGGGGGATACCCTATGTACTCTATTCTTTACCTGTGTACGGCTGTTCACAAGGGCTTCTATGGCTCTTGTAAGATCCCTGAGTTCTCTATCTTCTTTTGGAAATATTCTCGATGGTTCTATCATGCCATTTAGGCATAGTTTTGCAATCCATTCTGAATCCTTGATGTCTGTTTTTCGGCTTGGAATGTTTTTGATCTTATAGGTGTTTGCTACCATAATGCTGCCAGTGTTATGGGTCTTCGGACTTATCGAACTGCCAGAATCTTTACTTATAATCCCGTTCGCCTTTTTGGCAGGCCTTTTATTCGCCAGCATTGCCATGTGCTTTACTGCCATCTCACCCAACATAATGGCCCTGAACTATCCTGCATTCCTGTTTATTACC
>SPCL01000173.1 GCA_004525335.1 Thermodesulfobacteriales bacterium | reverse complement strand
GGTGTCACTATAGCCGTGTTTCTTAAAATGGGAAAGGAAGTCAAGAATATTCTCGTATTTAATTTCTTGAATGGTTTTTATTTGTCCCTCTTCAAGAAAAGTGAGAAACTTCCTGACGTCCCTTCCATAAGACTCTAGTGTGTTTTTAGAAAGACCCTTTTCAACGGTTAGATAAGTTAGGAAAGAGTCTAGAAGCTGGTCCATGTTCTAATTATTATAGACCATTATGTTCCGATTTCCCAAGAGTTTAAGTACTTCTTCTGCTGAGGTGTTAATTTGTCTATATTAATGCCTTTGGCTTTAAGCTTCATTTTGGCAACGGACTGGTCTACTGCAACAGGTACGTTATAAACCCTATTCTCAAGCTTCTTAGCGTTCTTAACAACGTATTCAGCGCATAGGGCCTGGTTAGCAAAACTCATATCCATAACACTAGAAGGATGTCCTTCTGCAGCTGCAAGGTTTATGAGCCTTCCGTCTGCTAGAATGTTTATTTTCTTTCCACTTTTAAGAGTGTATTCCTCAACATATTCTCTGATCTGACGTCTTTTAGTTGATATAGTTTTTAGACCTTCTAAATCAAGCTCAACATTGAAGTGCCCTGAGTTACAAACGATAGCTCCGTCTTTCATATTCTTAAAATGTTCTTTCCTGATTACGCTTATATTTCCGGTAACCGTACAGAAGAAATCTCCAATTTTTGCAGCTTCTGCTATCGGCATAACCCTGAATCCATCCATTACCGCTTCTAATGCAGCAAGATCATCAATCTCAGTTACTACAACATTTGCACCTAGCCCCTTTGCTCTCATAGCTAGTCCCTTTCCGCACCAACCATAACCACATACTACAAAAGTTGTTCCAGAGATTAATCTGTTAGTAGCCCTGATTATTCCGTCAAGCGTGCTCTGTCCGGTTCCGTATCTGTTGTCAAAGAAATGTTTGGTGTTAGCGTCATTAACTGCAACGATCGGATATTCTAATACCCCATCTTCAGCCATAGCCCGTAAGCGGATAACACCTGTAGTAGTTTCTTCCGTTCCGCCTAATAGTCCGGCAATTTTCTCTTTTCTGCTTTTATGCAGGATTGATACCACGTCAGCGCCGTCGTCCATTGTTATATGCGGGGACATGTCAATCGCGCTGTTTATGTGACTATAATAGGTCTTGGTGTCCTCGCCTTTTATAGCAAAAACCGAAATCTTATGGTCTTTTACTAGATAAGCCGCAACATCGTCCTGAGTGCTAAGAGGGTTTGAAGCGCAAAGTGCAACTGTAGCGCCGCCTTCTTTTAATGTTATTGCAAGCTGAGCAGTCTCGGTGGTTACATGCAGACATGCTGCAACTGTTATTCCCTTTAACGGTTTTTCTTTTTTGAATCTTTCTTTAATGAGACCGAGCACCGGCATTTCCTGCGTCGCCCATTCTACTCTTAATTTTCCTTCTTTTGCTAATGCTAAATCCTTTACATCGTATTTCATTCTTGCCTCCGTATTTTGTCAAAAAATAAGATTGATTTAATTGTTATCCGATAGCTTTCTTAAGATCATTTATCCTGTCTGTTCTTTCCCATGTAAAAGCGTCGCCGGTTCTTCCAAAATGACCATATGCGGCAGTCTGCTGATAAATGGGTTTTAAAAGTTCTAGTGAGCTGATGATTCCGGCTGGGGTTAGATTAAAGACTTCTTTTATTGCAGCTACAATATTTTGTTCATCAACACTGTTTGTTCCATAAGTTTCTACTAAGACAGAAACGGGTTCAGCCACTCCTATAGCATACGCTAGCTGCACTTCACATTCTTTTGCAAGTCCCGCTGCTACGACATTCTTAGCAACGTAGCGGGCCATATATGCAGCGCTTCTGTCTACTTTAGAAGGGTCTTTCCCTGAAAATGCTCCTCCTCCGTGTCTTGCCCATCCGCCGTATGTATCAACAATTATTTTTCTACCTGTAAGTCCGGCGTCACCCTGTGGTCCGCCTGTAACAAATCGCCCTGTTGGGTTTACATGGATCTTTGTATTTTTTGTTATTAATTCTTCACTGATGCAAGGCTTAATTACATGCTCAACAACGTCATTATATATTGTTTTGGTTTCCACATCATCTGAGTGATGGGAGGAAACAACTATAGCATCAATTGCAACAGGGATATTGTTTTCATACCTGACTGTTACCTGTGATTTTCCATCCGGTCTGAGATAAGGCATAATGCCTTCTCGTCTTACCTCTGATAGCCTCTTTGCGAGTTTGTGGGCTAGGATAATAGGGGTCGGCATAAACTCGGGTGTTTCGTCCGTTGCATAGCCAAACATTAGCCCCTGGTCACCTGCGCCTTGCTCCTTTGACTCTCCTGAATTAACTCCCATTGCTATATCGCCTGACTGTTTGTCAATTGCAACCAGCACACCACAGGTCTTAGCATCGTAACCCATATCGCTGTGCGTGTATCCGATTTCTGCGATTTTACTTCTTACAATGCTGGATATATCCACAATTGCGTTTGATGTTATTTCACCCGCAACCACAGTCAATCCGGTTGTAATTAGGGTTTCGCAGGCTACTCTGCTGTGAAGGTCCTGCGCTAACATAGCGTCTAAGATTGCATCAGAAATCCCGTCTGCCATCTTGTCAGGATGACCTTCAGTTACCGATTCGGATGTAAAAATAAAGTTTTTCAGAGACATAATAGTATTCCTTATGTATTGCTAGAGTTATTTAATAAAGTCGTTTATGGTAAATTGTTTTCCTGTTGCTGTCAAGCTTTTCGCAATTGCGGTGAAGTTTGAGATAATACACCTCAAAATCTATTAAGCTTAATTTAATTTTGTTAATTTCCGGAGAATATTTTTTAGTGGTATAATCGGTAGCCACAAGATCAGAATAAAATAACAAGTTTTTATCAAAAGGATGTGTAAATGAAGAAATTAATAGCTCCCTCTATTCTATCTGCTGATTTTACAAAATTAGGCGAAGAAGTAAAGGCCATTAAAAATGCAGGGGCAGATTGGATACATCTAGACGTTATGGACGGGCATTTTGTCCATAATCTAACTCTGGGAATACCAATTGTTGAGGCACTTGCCAGAACAAATCCGCCGCCTCTCGATATACATCTGCAGATAGACAAACCTGAGAGCTTCTCTGATAAATTTATTGATGCAGCAGGCGACTCTATTTTAGGAATCACACTTCAATTTGAGACTTGCAAGCTTCTTCACGGCAGTTTATCAAGGATAAAGGCAAGAGGGGTTAAAGCTGGTGTTGCAATCAGCCCAATGACTCCTATATATGTTTTAGAAGAAGTCCTAGACTATGTCGATATGGTCTTGATTATGACTGTGGAACCTGGATTTCCGGGGCAACAATTTATCAGCTCAATGGCCGAGAAGGTGTCAAGGTTAAGAGAGATCGTTGATGGTTGCGAGAATAGGCCATTAATTCAAGTAGACGGCGGTATCAAACTAGACAATATAAAACTGATAGCTGATGCCGGAGCGGACGTGATCGTGTCAGGCTCAGCAATTTTTGGTACTCCCGATTATGCCCAGACAATCTCTAAAATGAGAAGTGAAATAGAATCTTAATTGCATAAAATCTTCTTGATCTCTTCTGCTCCCCCCATTTGTCATTTCGACCCCATTGGACTTCGCTCAGGGCAGGTTCCGTGAGAAATCTATCCTTTGGTTTTTTCTTTTAATTCCTTCCTTTTCTAAAGAACGAATTCAAGCTAGCGAGGATTCGGACGCCCTTACCCTTTAGCCAGCTAATGTTAATAGATTGAAGCTCCCTGCAAATTGGAATTTAATAGTTAGGGAGGATTTATCTTTCTTTGTCTTTAACGTTTTTAATTCGTCATTTTGAACCATGTGCTGAACTCGTTTCAGTATCGTTTCAGGATCTCGCCTTTAATCCTTATTCTTTCCCGTCCGCCACTTCCGGGGCTTCACACGTATCTGCCTTCACTCCGCCGAGCTTCGCGCAGTCTTCCTGCGACCGCACCATAACACACACGTCCAGCTTTTCCACTTCACAAAACAGCCCGGGAGCCCCGTCAATGCCCAACCCAAAAGGTCCTGGATTACTACTCTCTGAATTAACGGTCATCCCGATAAACAAAAAAGCCGTAACCATTATCAAACCAAGTATCAATCTGCTAACCATATTAAATTC
>SPCL01000216.1 GCA_004525335.1 Thermodesulfobacteriales bacterium | reverse complement strand
TAATAGAGACTCTCTCAAAATTATCGGTGGTGCGTAGAATAATATGCGTATCAAGCGCCACGGCTAAACCCTTTGCTCAGGTAAAACAAAAGGTTAGGGTGATTTATAACGGAGTGGATATAGGAAATTATAACCCAGCCACAATAGAGGGCGAGTTGCGGGCCAAGTACAATTTATCTAATGAAACTATTGTTGTTGGTAGTACTGGAAGAATTGTTCCAAGAAAGGGTTATGACTTATTTATAAAATCTGCAAAAATAGTAATTGATCAATTGGATGAAAAGAGTAGGGATATAAAGTTTGTTATTGTAGGAGATACGCCTTATTTTTTTCAAGATGATCACCTGAGTTATTTAAAAAAACTAGTTACACAAAATACTCTTGATGATTATTTCATTTTTACAGGATACAAGAAAGAGGTAAAGGAGTACCTTAAGGATTTTGATATCTTTGTTATTCCTTCTAATTATCCCGATCCCTTCCCGCGCTCTGTTATCGAGGCAATGGCTTTTGAGCTTCCATCAATAGGTTTTAAGGGTGCCGGAGGGATAGTTGAATCAATTGATGACGGCGTTACGGGATTTTTGTGTGACCCGGGAGATGTTGGTCAATTAGGCGATTATATTCTTGAGCTGGTTAAGGACGCTGATCTTAGAAAGAAAATGGGGCTTGCAGGGCGAAAAAGGGTTAAGGATAACTTTCTTGCAATTGATAGAACGAAAGACATTCAGAGAAATATATTAGAAGTGCTCGGAATATATAAGTAATTAACTGTCAGTTCTTTCGGATCTAAACACTAGTTTTATCGGAGTACCTTCGAGATCAAATTCTTCTCTAAACCTGTTTTCTAAGAATCTCTTATAATTCTCCGGCACGCCTTTAATACGATTTGTAAATATTACAAATGTTGGCTGCTCCGTTAGTGGCTGAGAAATGTAGTAAAATTTAATTTCCTTTCCTTTAAAGATAGGGGGCGGGGTTTTTGTTACTATGTTTTTAAGGAAATTATTAAGTCTTTTTGTCGAGATTCGTTGGGAAAAGTTGGTATAGACTTTATCTATCTCATCAAAGATTTTATCTACTCCTCTGCCTGTCTTAGCAGAAATTTTACGCACTGGGGCAAAATCAACCGCCATAAGCTCATCTTTAAGTATTTCATCAATCCCAGTTGTCTGTGCAATGTTGGCAGGCACCAGATCCCATTTGTTAAGTAAGATAATGCAGCCTCTTCCCTTATCCGCTATTAGCCGTGCAAGCCTTGCATCCTGGTGAGTAGGTCCTTCTTGTGCGTCTATTATTAATAGTGCAATATCTGCTCTTTCCATTGCTCTTACAGCTCTATATACACTATGCTTTTCAACTGAGAAAGTTATTCTTGATTTTCTTCTTATTCCGGCGGTATCTATAAGTAAATATTTCTTCTCATTTTTTGTTATATAAGTATCGATTGTATCTCTAGTTGTTCCAGCAACCGGGCTTGTCATTAGCCTTTCTTCACCTAGAATATGGTTTATCAATGTGGATTTCCCTACATTGGGTTTACCAAGCACTGCTACTTTTATTATATCTTCTTCGATTTCTTCAATTGGCTCATGTTCCGGAAGAAGCTCGACGATCCTATCGAGAAGCTCATTTACATTTCTTCCCTGCATAGCAGAGATTACTATGTATTCCTCTATACCAAGACGGTGGAATTCTAATGTCGCACTCTCATGTTTTTTATGGTCAATTTTATTGACCGCAAATATCACCGGTTTTTTAACCTTTCTAAGAAGCTCAATAACATCAAGATCATGAGGCATTACGCTTTCTTTTCCATCCAGGATGCATAGAATCAAATCAGCTTCATCAAGTGCGATATCGATTTGGTTTTTAATTAGAGAGGGGTATAGTTCGTCCCCTTCAGGGTCAAATCCACCCGTGTCTACAAGACTAAATTCCTTGCCGTCCCACTGTGTTTCGGCATATATCCTATCGCGAGTGACGCCAGGCACATCTTCCACTATGGCTTTTCTTTGGCTTATAAGCCTGTTAAAAAGTGTCGACTTGCCAACGTTAGGTCGCCCAACTATTGCGACCAAGGGTTTATTTTGAATTGTTGATTCGCTCATTTTTTATATTTGAATAGAAACATGCTAGTCGGATGATAGAATTAGTCTCGTGAGAGGGCAGTTCTAATGCCGCTATTGCATAGCTCGATTTACTTATGTAGTTAAATGCCAAAAATGGAAAAGTCAACTTCTATAGACTATTCACAAACGAGTCTACCATTACGATTCGCAATATCCCCGTAACAATCACCAAAATCTATAGATGACCATCTTAACTCTCCATTTCCTTTTTTACACTGTGCTTGGAGTACATCACCATTGATACTAAAGTCCTGACACGTCTGTTTATAACTACCCCTGGGAAGCATATTGTTATGATGTCGCTGGCCACAGACTAGCCGTCCGTTCTGATTAGTTATGTCATTGTAGCACTCATCATAGTCAATGCTGGTAAATCGCCACGATCCGTCACGTCTCTGACACTGGGCTTGGAGTATGTCTCCATTTACATTCATGTCTCTGCAACTGTTCTTGTAGTCTCCGGGCGGAAGCGAGTTATTGCCGCCGCCTTGGTTACATGTTAACTGCCCATTGTTATTATGAATCGGCCCGTTGCAACGACCATAAAATAAAACCGTACTTTGCAAAGTGCCGTCTTCTTTTCTGCATTTAGCCTCCAGCATATGTCCTACTTTCAATAGATCCGTGCATGACTCTTTATAGTTCCCAGGCGGATATTGCTGGGCTAGAGTATCTGTATTAATTAACAACGAAGCTAGCAAAACTAAAATACTTGGGATAAGCACATACGATAAACTTTTTAATTTGTACATTATAAATCCTCCACTTATGTAATATCGTCTTTATTCATTATGATTGAGTTTGTAGTTAAGAGTCAAGCTTAACTATAAAATATTTTGGGGCTGTCCTAGATAACAGAGAAAGGTTATCATAACAGTCATACGAAAGAGCAGATTAAACAAGGATAAGCAGCAGCGTTTGATGGAGCACTTTATATCGGGTTCTACTGCAAGGTGTGCCGCGGAACTTGTGAG
>SPCL01000172.1 GCA_004525335.1 Thermodesulfobacteriales bacterium | reverse complement strand
GTGGAGTAGGTACAATATCCGATCAGTATGTTGGCTTTCAAGAGAATTTTCTTTAATCATTACAGATAGCTGTTTGGCAAATAATCAGATTGATAGATCCACTCATTAAAATGATATTTCTACTCGGGGCGAACCCGGATCATTAACATCGAAGTAAGGTCGGCACTCGGCCACTCTTTGGGGGTCTGCACCCTTTTTATTTATAAGATAACTTCGAACCGCGCTTGTCCGATCTACGGCCAGCTCAATCATCTCAGGTGCATACTTGTTAAGAATATCCGTATCTATGGTTGAGACTTCTTGATTACTTTCGGAGTCATCTCCTTCTTCCATATCTTTGCTTACTTGAGATTTACTTGGAAGATCAGCTTTTGAAGCTAGATCTTGATATGTTGAACGTCCACAAAAGTCCAGGGACAATTCAGGTTGTTCCTCAAGCAGCAATAAAATATTGTCAGCGTAGGTTTTTGCTTCGCGATCCAGTTTTTTTGATCCCGGTGAAAATTTTATCGGCGTAAAGGATAGATCTCCTTTATCTCCTGATATTAAGATTGATGCTACAAGGGTGGGTGGAAAGACCTTTTTTAGAATACCTCCAATACCTTTGTGTATGGCCGGTTTGATATCTATAGCAGGCTTGCTTATCGTACCGCCGACCGGTAGTTCTAGACTAATTCTTCCTTCACTATCCTCTAACAAACCAATCATCGTTTCAACAGGTAGACCAAGTCGAGCGGAAAGTCGATCCTGATCTTGCTCCGTAAGTGGAGTAAACTCAAGACCTTCAAGCTCTACGTTAAGTAAACCATCAAGATTTCCTTCCTTTGAAATAGTATCGGACAGTGTTGTGAGTTGACCGCTCTCAAGCATGAAGCCTCCAAACTCGGCGGTATAGGGGGAATATGTATGGAGTTCTATGTTTTCGATCTTTCCACTAACATCAAAGTTAGATTCGGGACCAAAGCCTCCGACTGAGCCGTCTAATTCCAGGTGTGTGAATTCATTAATGTCTCCTACTATCCGGACTTTCGCCCGTTTTGCCGGATCGCTGGAGTCAAAACCCTGAATCTCGGCTATTTTAAAAATTGTTTCTATATCAACGGCAGGCTGCACTGTATTATCCTGAAAGCGAATATTTGCCCCATCGACCAAGGCAAAGTGCCCGAAACTAAGAGCTATAGGAGGTCCCGAGGTATCAGTTAGTGCTGAGAGTGTTTTCTTCAAACCAACTACAGCGAGAGGTAATCCCGAGATCTTCCTATTAGCAGGTAATCCCGAGATCTTCCTAAAAGCATTGATTGCGGCCTCTGTCTGGGGACCCATTTGGCCATCTATAGCTCCTTTGTACAGACCCTGTTCTTTAAGGCGCTTTTGTATTTTTTTGATCAAAGATGAATAAGACTCATTATCATTATGTCGGTTGGATTCATTATCCTTCTTAGACTCGTCACTCCTGATTTTAAGTGCTTTTTCAACAAACTGCCTCGTTATGAAGATATCCAGCCCACTAACTGAAAGCGATTCAATTTTGAATTCTTGGTTTTGATTGGCATGTGCATCCTTGAGTTCAAGCATTGATAATTTAACGTTTGCTGTTTTTCCCTTATCTAAGCTAACATCGAGACCCTCCACTTTAAAATCTACGTCTGACTGCCAACCCATTTCTTGTTTTGACACAACAATAGATCCTTTATTGTTAACCATAATCTCGGATGCAGTTACGTTTGCCTGAGTTATATCCTTTCTTTCATTTGTTGAAAACTTGTTTCCATTAAATAAAGCTGAAATTGAAGCTTCCACTGCTATCTTGCCGGGTTGGATATTTACTCCACACTCCTTAATAACGCTCTCAATTTTTTCTGCTCTTGCCTGACCAATAGGACTCTTAATTTGGTAATCGTTGGCATGAGTGTTTCCCCTTAGATCGATGGATACCTCGTTCTCACTTGTTCTAATATTTAAGGATTTAAGTTCACTACGTAAAGATTCTATAGTGGTAGTGCGTTTACTGAATGAATAGTTGATCTCTGAACCTTCTAAGCTTCCTGCTGTTTCGATTGAGACATCACCTTCTGCAGATTTGAGATCAAAAAGAGAGTTAGAGATAATTTTTTTTACTTTAATGTCTGCCTGCGGCATTGTCATTTTGGCTTGTTTCGGATCAATTGGTAGTTCTTGTTCCAAAGCGGCGTTCTTCCTAGTTGATAGTGACTGGATGTATTTAAGTACGTCAAGGAGAGTACCGACTGAAATTTGAATAGTGCCGGAAAACTGAGCGTTATCTAAAGTAGTTTGGGTTTTGGAAGAGACTTGAAAAGCTTTATCGGCACCTAAAGTTAAATTTAAATCCTCAAGTTCGATGACTGCACCATCTACTCCGAACTTATTTTGCTTGGGTATCACTCCTTTTATTTTTTCTGCTTTCGTAAGAATGCTACCACCTAAGTGAAAATCAGAATTTTCGCTGAGGGTATACCCGGTCTTGAGGTTGATTTCGGATCGATCCACGGTAAGCGAGAAATCTCCTTCACGTTCGTAGTTCAGTCCCCTTAATTCCAAAGTCCCCTCTGATAAGCCTTGCACACGGCCAGAATCAAATATTGTGATATTATGTTTCATATTGCTGTTATAAATACCTTCTTTACGCTTAAATCCGAGAGGCCCTACAAAACGAATGATCTTGGGGAGCGTAGCATCTCTTGTTTGTTCATCAATAGCGAACGTGATATTATGAGCAAAAGGACGTGCTTCTCCTGTCCAATTCAATTTAATATCATTCACTTGAGCCTTGAGATCAAAAAATCCAGGTTTATTGGGGTACCAGCTTCGAAAATTGCTAAGCGAGAACTTATCAATTTCGACTGTAAGAATACCGCCCGTTTTCTCTCTAAAGATCACACGGCTTTCCAATAGCTCAAATTTAATTAGACCAATACCCCATGGGGCGCTTTTTTCGTAATTGGTCTTAGTATTTTCATCTTTAGGGAAAATTTGATTTAAGGGTATCCCATTGAGAGCAATTTCATTGTCCGGGCTTCGAGTCACAAAAATATCTACACCACGTATGAGAACACTCTCAACAAATGCACGCTTTTTAAATATTGGGAAAAAGCGGATTTTGATACCAAGTTCACCAAGCTGACCCAGATCTGAGTCGGACATGCGAATATGTAAGGGGCCTGCCCAAACTTCACGTTTGAATATATTAACCCTTACTGTATCAATACCACTATGTTCAATTCCGAGCTTTTCAAATTCGCTTTCAATCAGATGACGGGCTATAAAAGTAGGAACGAAGTTTATTATCAGGCCTAGCGTTATGAGTGTAACTGTAAAGATAATGGCGATTCGTTTTAATTTTCTATGTTTATTATCAGAACCGGTTTGAAATTCTGATTGACTGTGTTTATCGTCCATAGAATCTCTTATGCTCCACATAAATCTAGGTAATTAGGTCAAAACAGGACTATAGTGAATTTTGATCAACAAATCAAACAAATTTACCTTTCTGTAATTATGCCTGACCTGCTCCCCAAAAATAGGTCCACCTTTTAAGTTTTGTGATAGTTGTAATGTGCGTAGGGGGCAAATTAAAGTCTAAGAACTAATTCATTCGTCTCTTTATAAGGTTTCGGCAAGTACAACATATCTTAAAGAAGATTCTCTATCTCTTCAGCAGGTCTAGCTAAAATAACTTTTCCACCTTTAACAACAATCGGCCTTTGAAGCAAATCCGGATACTTAACCATTAGATATATAATGTCCGAATCACTAAGTTCTTTTTTGGATAATCCGAGTTCTTTATATATTGATTCGTTCTTTCTAAGCAGATCCCTTGGCGGAATACCCAGATCTTTTATTAATTTGGTCAGTGCTTTATTTGTTAGCGGTTCTTCAAAGTAATTTACGCTATCAAATTCCGTCTCACTTTCCCTTAGTATTTTGAGTACTTTTCTACAAGTAGTACAAGTAGGTTTAATGTAAATAGTGATTTTATCTTTGCCCATAATTGAGAATTATACCCTAGCAATAATTCCCATACGACATAGAATAATGCCATTTCGTATTTATTTTGTTGACATATATCATCAAATATCCTACACTTTAATTGTCCGATAAGGATCTAAGTATTTTAAATTTTTAACAAATTTATACTACAAATTATATGAAAGAACCAGACCCTCATTT
>SPCL01000037.1 GCA_004525335.1 Thermodesulfobacteriales bacterium | reverse complement strand
TGTCTCTCCATTTCAGATGCGTTATATATCATTTCATCAAGTGAAGGTGTTATTAGACCGCTTAGACCGATTATGTTGGCATTTAAATCTTTTGCAGTTTTTAGAATATTATCGCATGCTACCATGACGCCCAGATCTATAACATCGTAGCCATTACAGCCAAGTACTACACCTACAATATTTTTCCCGATATCATGCACGTCACCCTTAACAGTGGCAATTACAAATTTGCCCTTAACCCGGCCTACCCCGGACTTAGCTTTTTCAGCATCCATATATGGCTCAAGAATTGCAACCGCTTTTTTCATTACACGCGCGCTCTTAACTACTTGAGGCAAAAACATCTTACCTTCTCCAAAGAGTCTCCCCACTACCTTCATCCCGTTCATTAGCGGCCCTTCTATTACATCTAGGGGTTTATCATATTTCTGGTGCGCTTCTTCCGTGTCATCATCAATAAAATCAACTATTCCTTTCACAAGAGCGTGAGATAGACGCTCTTCCACGCTGCCTTCACGCCACTTTTCAGCATCTTTTTCTTTTATCTTCCCTGTTCCCTTAACCTGCTCTGCATAATCGATGAGAGCTTCTGTAGCTTCCGGGTTTCTATTGAGAAGCACATCCTCTACTTTTATAAGGAGCTCTTTATCTATGTTCTCATATACTTCGAGCATTCCGGCATTCACAATTGCCATGTCGAGGCCTGCTTTTATGGCGTGATATAAAAAGGCGCTGTGCATTGCTTCTCTGACAACATTATTGCCTCTAAACGAAAATGAAATATTACTTATGCCGCCGCTAGTTTTTGCACCGGGGCATTGTTTCTTTATTTCACTGACCGCTTCTATAAAGTCGACCGCATAGTTGTTGTGTTCTTCTATCCCTGTGGCTACGGTCAAGACGTTAGGGTCAAAAATTATGTCATTTTGATCCATCCCCACTTTCTGAGTTAAAAGCGTGTATGCACGTTTGCAAATACGTATTTTTTCTTCTTTTGTGGCAGCCTGCCCATCTTCGTCAAAAGCCATTACAACTGCGGCAGCTCCGTAATTAAGTACTTTTTGGGCCTGCTCTAAGAATTTCTCCTCACCTTCTTTTAAGCTTATGGAGTTTACTATTCCCTTACCCTGTATACATTTGAGCCCCTCTTCAATAACACTAAACTTGGAGCTGTCTATCATTATGGGGACTCTTGAAATATCAGGCTCAGAACCGACTAAATTTAAGAACCTTTTCATGCAAGCCTCTCCGTCCAAGAGAGCTTCATCGAAGTTGATGTCGATTATATTGGCGCCATTTTCTACTTGCTGTTTAGCTACGCTCAGAGCAGTGTCAAAATCGTCTTCTTTTATTAGTCTGGCAAATCTGGGCGATCCCGTTACGTTGGTACGCTCTCCTACCATGATAAAGGGGGAGTTCTCACCTATGTTAAGAGCTTCAAGTCCGCTTAATCTTGTTGCCTCTGGTATTTTTGGAATGGGCCTTAGAGTTAGTTTTTCTATTTTTTTTACTAAAGCTGCTATATGATCAGGTGTTGTTCCGCAACATCCTCCAACTATGTTGATAAATCCACTCTCAGCAAATTCTTCTAAAAATCTCGAAGTATCTTCAGGAGTCTCATCATACCCCGTTTCACTTAACGGATTGGGCAGCCCTGCGTTTGGGTAACAGCTGATATAACAATCAGCTATCTTAGATAGTTCTTGAATATAGGGGCGCATCTCCTGAGCCCCAAGCGCGCAGTTTATCCCAACACTTAGAGGCTTTGCATGTCTCACAGAGTTCCAAAAGGCTTCAATTGTTTGCCCGGACAATGTGCGTCCTGAGGCGTCAGTTATCGTTACAGAGAGCATAAGCGGTACTTGTTCACTATGCTCTTCTAAAAAGTTATTAATGCCATAAATAGCAGCTTTAAGGTTAAGTGTGTCAAAAGTGGTTTCAGCTAAGATTATATCCACCCCACCCTCAACCAATATCTTCGCCTGCTCATAGTAAGTCTCAACAAGCTCGTCAAATGTAACTCCCCTATACGCCGGATCGTTTACATCCGGTGAGATTGAGGCTGTTTTGTTAGCTGGCCCGAGAGCTCCGGCTACAAAGCATTTTCTCTGTGGGTTCTCAGACATAAAACTATCTACTGCATCCCGCGCCACAAGTGCGGCTGCTTTGTTTAATTCCGGGATTATATGCTGAAGTTCATAGTCAGATTGAGAAAGTCTATTTGCATTGAACGTATTAGTTTCAATTATATCTGCCCCGGCTTCTAGATAGCTGCGGTGTATCTCGGTTATTATTTCAGGTCTTGTCATACATAGTAGATCGTTGTTGCCTTTAAGGTCTATATGATGATCTTTGAAATGCTCACCACGGAAGTCTTCTTCATCAAGCTTGTAGCGCTGGATCATCGTTCCCATAGCGCCGTCTAGAAAGAGAATTCTCTCTTTAAGCAGCTCGTTTAGGAGACCATAAGATTTTGACTCAGGTTTTTTCATAACGGTATTTTACCAGACTGCGGTTTGTTATTGTTATTCTGAAGATATTTAAGGATTAAGAAGTCCACTCATTTTTAAGCTCTCGAATAGCTTTAAAGATGGCCCCAGGATCGTTAGTGTCCAAATCAGGAACTCTCTTTTTTATTTCTTGAACCACTTCTTCTACGTCATAGCGCATAAAAGGGTTGTATAATTTCTCTTCCCCTATTGTTGATGGAGGAATTTCTATGTTTTCAGATATAGTAGTTTCAACTTCTTCTAATTTCTTTTTGGCGTTTTCATTCCCAGGTTCTAAATCCAATGCGAATTTGAGATTGTCCACTGCATAATCATGTCCAACAAACATTCTGTAGTCGTTGGGAAGCTCTCTTATTCTTGCAACACTTTGGTAGAGGTCTTCAACAACTCCACGGTGTTTCGTGTTGCCGCATCCGCTTAAAAAGACGGTATCACCTACAAACACGTTATTATCTAAGATCAACGAAATATGCTCAGGACAGTGGCCTGGTGTGTATATCACTTTAATCTCTAAATTTCCTACTTTTATAACATCCCCTTCATTAACAAAATCATATCTGGTTCCGATTAGCTCTTCGCCAAGTGGATGTATTAATGCTTTTGAAATCATGGTTAGACTAACTTTAAGAATCGGATCGTTTCCGCTTATATGATCCGGATGGCAATGCGTGTTAATAACATATTTAACCATTAGCCCGTTGTCTCGTATAAAATTTAGAATTGTAATGGGATCAATAGGGTCGATAACTGCGCATTCTTTGGTATCCGTGCACCAAACAACATAATTATAGTTGCTATCGCTATCTTCTATCAGGATTCTAGCTATTCCATATCCGGGTCCGTTGTAAATGTCCATTTCTTATCTCCTCAGCGTGCTTGTTAAATTCGGTTAGTTAGTATGCCATAAAATATTAAGATTATTCAGTCTTTGCAGGTAAAATATATCTCTATGCTAAATAATCAAGGGAAAGATCATAATATGAAAAATATTAATGCGTTTATTAAGACACTAATAATTCTCACACCACTGTTGTTGGTATTTATAATTGCTGGGTGCAATAAGGAGCCTAAATACATAGCAGGCGCTGGAATTCAGGGTATCAGGGAGCCGATTTTTAGGATTCTTTTATCTCCAGTAGCCTATGACGGTGCTATTGTTGTAATCGAAGGCGTTGTTCAGGATTTCTCTGAGCAGGAAGAAACGGATTCAGCAAATGCTGATGATCTTGAGGCTACTTTCAAATTGTTTGATACAAAGGGTAGCTACATAAATATAAGAATGCCTGGTCAATGGGAAATTGTTGACAATGACTACATAATTATCGGTGGAATATACAGAAAGAATCCAAATGAGATTGAGGCTAAACAATTTGAAAAAGTTGATTTTGAAGATAAAGATGAAAAGGATATAGACAAAGAAATTGAAAAAAGAAACGATTGGTAAACCCAATGAATAAAGGCTGCAAGCTTTGACAATGTAGCAGAAAATGGGTATTTTCTAGGGTTTATTTAAGCTTTTAAAGAGGAGATTTATGAGTTTTGTAAAAGGATTAAAATGTAAAGAATGCGGCGAAACATATCCCAAAGAAGCGCTTCATGTGTGTGAAATTTGTTTTGGGCCTTTGGAAGCTGCATACGACTATGAAGGTATAAAAGGTGCTCTATCAAGAGAAGTCATAGAGAGTAGAGACCATAATATCTGGCGTTATAAAGAATTACTTCCGATTGACAAAGAACCTACTGTAGGGCTTAAGGTTGGACATACACCATTAATACGAGCTCACAATCTGGGTAAGGCCTTGGGTGTGAGTGAGATTTATATAAAAAATGACGGTGTTTGCTTCCCTACTCTATCATTTAAGGACAGGGTCGTTTCTGTGGCACTTTCCAAGGCAAAAGAGTTTGGATATGATACCGCAGCTTGCGCGTCTACCGGTAATTTAGCCAATTCTGTTGCAGCACTTTCCAGAGCAGCAAATCTTAAAAATTATATATTTATTCCATATGATCTTGAGCAGGCAAAGATTGTTGGAACTACCGTTTATGGAGCAACCCTCATCGGTATTAATGGTGCTTATGACGATGTAAATAGGCTCTGTAGCGAGGTTGCCGGCAAGTTCGGCTGGGCGTTTGTCAACATTAACATGCGTCCTTATTATGCTGAAGGCTCCAAGTCGTTAGCTTTTGAAGTAATGGAGCAGCTTGGATGGCGTTCTCCTAAACACTTTGTGGTGCCAATGGCTAGCGGGTCACTTCTTACAAAGGTTTGGAAGGCAATTAAAGAATTTGAAATGATAGGGTTGGTTGAAGAAACAGGAACTAAAATATACGGAGCACAGGCTAAAGGCTGCTCCCCTATCACTACAGCTCTTAAAAACAAATGGGAAATATTCAAACCTGTAAAACCTGATACTATTGCAAAATCACTTGCGATAGGGACCCCCGCTGACGGATTTTATGCTATGCAAGTGATGAACGAGAGCGGCGGATGGGGCGAGGATGTTACGGATCAGGAAATAATAGATGGAATTAAACTACTTGCAGAGACTGAGGGTATCTTTACAGAAACAGCAGGTGGAGTGACAATAGCAGTAACTAAGAAGCTTATAGAGCAAGGAGTTCTTCCCAAAGATGAGTCTATTGTTGTGGCTATAACCGGTAACGGTCTTAAAACTCAAGAAGCTATTGCAAATGATGTTTCTCAGCCTCATTTAATAGACGCAAACCTTGAGGAGTTTGAAGAGCTTTATGATAGATTAAATAACGAAAATCAAGGAGGGTCAGAACATGCCGTCAGTACGCATTCCAACACCGCTTAGAAAATTAACAGCAGATCAGGATGAGGTGAACGTAAGCGCCTCAAATATATCGGGACTAATAGAAGAACTCGAAAACCAGTACCCCGGAATTAAGGCAAGACTTTGTGATGAGTCTGGTGAAGTGAGAAGGTTTATTAACCTATATGTTAACAATGAAGATATTAGGTTTTTAGACGGAAAAGAAACTGCTCTCAATGACGCGGATATAGTTTCGATTATTCCTGCAATCGCCGGCGGTTTCTAGATTAAAAAGTATTGTATTGCTAACTGTTCTCGGATTGTTTGCTAAATAGTTGATTGAGTTTATTAAAAAATCTTTTTGATAGCGGGTCATTATCCTCTTTACAGGCTTCTGAGAACTCTTCTAATATTTGTTTCTGTTTCTTGTTAAGCTTAACAGGGATTTCTACGTTGGTTTCTATATATAGGTCCCCAACGCCTCTTCCATCAAGCCTTGGAGCACCCTTGCCTTTTAATCTAAAAGTTTGACCGGACTGAGTTCCCGCTGGAATTTGAATGGTACTTTTCCCTTTTGGTGTAGGAATCTCAATCTCAGCTCCAAGCGCAGCCTTAACAAAGCTAATAGGTATTTCACAATAAAGGTCTTCACGGTCTCGCTTAAATAATGGGTGTTCCTGTACATTTATTTCAATGTAGAGATCCCCTTCAGGGCCGCCGTAAAAGCCAATCTCCCCTTCCCCTCTTATTCTTAGTCTTGATTCATTGGTAATTCCGGCTGGGATTTTTACTTTTACATTATGCTCAGTTTTGATTAGCTTCTCGCCTCTGCAATTTGAGCACCGCTTAGTAATTCTTTTTCCTGTACCCGAGCAAGTAGGACAAGCTCTTTTTATGGCAAGAAAACCCTGGGAGTATGTCAATTCTCCTCGGCCACCGCAGTCTGTGCAAGTTGCTTCACCGCCCGGTGCGGCCCCGCTTCCCTCGCAATCAGGGCAAAAGGTATGTTTAGGTATTTTTATTTCTTTTTCAGTACCTTCTATAGCTTCTTCAAAAGTGATTTCGAGACCATATTTTAAGTCTCTGCCTTTTTGTGCTCTAGTTCTGCCGGCATTAAAAACCTCTTCGAACAAGTTTCCAAAAACATCACTAAAGCCGCCCCCAAAGTCTTGATCGGAAAACATTCCTTCAGAAGAAATGTGTCCAAAGCTGTCATAACGCGCTCTTTTGTCAGGATCGCTTAATATCTGGTAGGCTTCATTTATCTCTTTGAACCTGTCTTCAGCTTCAGTATTGTCAGGATTCCTGTCCGGATGGTATTCAAATGCAAGTTTTTTATAAGACCTTTTTATCTCTTCGTGGTTAGAGCTTCTCTCTATCTCAAGTACTTCATAGTAATCAATTGATGTCATTGCTAATACCTAGTTACTAGAATCTTTATCCTTCATATTAAATCCCTAAGTGTTTGATATAGCCTCTGTTAATTAGCTTCTCTATCCTTGGATATTACAACTAGTGCGGGCCTTAAGAGCCGCTCTTTTAGGGTATATCCTGGCAGCATCTCTGAAAGCACAAGTCCAGGTGCTATTTCATCTGATTCAGCATGCTCTATGGCCTGGTGCAGCATAGGATCAAACTCTTTTCCTTTGGAAGCGTCAATAGGTTGAACCCCAAACTTTTCTAAAGCGCTGACAAACTGTTTTTGAACTAGCTTGACTCCGTCTATTACAGGCTTTGCATCATCCTGCTGTTCAGTATGTTCTAGAGCTCTTTGCAGATTGTCCAGAACATTTAACATCTCTTTGATAAGCTCTTCGTTTCCGTAAGCAATACTATCCGCCCTCTCTTTTGTAACTCTACGCTTATAATTTTCAAAATCAGCGGCAAGTCTTAAATACTGTTGGTTGAGCTCTTCAAGCTCATTTTCTATCTCAGCTTCAGTGTCTTCAATATCTTTAGCAATATCTTCTATTTCTTCAACGTTTTCATCTTCTGATTCATTTATGTCGTCTCTATCTTCAGTATTCATATTTACCCCCCTACTGTACTAATAGGTATTCTCAAAATATCCTTTGATTGCAGGTAGTTTGATATAAATTGTTTCATGTTTTGGAAATATACCAATCCTGCTTTGAAAAGTATCACTCAAAATATAATAATTAAGCTCAGATTGTCAACGTAAGAAATAATAATATCTTCAAGAAAGTAGGATATATTACGGTTCCCCTTAATTCTGGCTATATGCTATTCCTTCTAATACCCCTCCATCGCTAACAATTACAGAGTTTTGAGAGTATTTTCTTAAGGTTTCAATTAATATTAGCGCCCCGACAACTAATATATCCTCCCTTCCTTTCTCAAGGCCTGTAATTTTAGCTCTATCTTTCTTGTGTATGTTCAGTAACTTCTTAATTGTTGATAGGATCATCTCTTCACTAAGAACGAAATTGTTTACGAGTTCAGGATTATATTCTTTTAGCTTAAGCTCTATTGCGGCAAGGGTTGTCGGAGTACCTGCAGTGCCGATTAGAATTAAATCTTTTTTGTCTATAATCTCAAAATTTTCTAATTCCCTTTGTAAGGTTTCCTTAATATATATAGATAAATTTGCTAGCTCTTGTTCTGTTTCTATTTCACTTCTAAGAAACTCCTCGGTAAGATGAACTACACCTAAATTTGTGCTCACTAAATTAACTATATTTGAGCTCCGTATATGAACATATTCTGTACTGCCTCCACCAATGTCGAATATTATGCAATTATTAGCATTGACGGATACTGAATTTAGAACTCCTGAGACAGTAAGTTTGGCTTCTTCTTCTCCAGAGATCACTTCAACGGCAAGTCCGGTTTTATCGGCCACTTGTTTAACGAATTCCTCACCATTTTTTGACTCTCTTACTACACTGGTAGCTACAGCTCTTATTTTATTAACATGAAACTTCTTAATAACTTTAGAGAAATCATAAAGTGCAGCTACAGATCTATTTACGGCATTTGAATTTAATAGACGTGTATTATCAGAAAACCCCTCTCCAAGTCTAGTGATTACTCGGTTTATATATATTTTTAATAAACCCCGGCCGGTTCGTTCGCTGATTAGAAGTCTGATTGTGTTTGTGCCAATGTCAATGGATGCGGTACGCAATTGTTATCCTTTATTAGTAATGATAAAAAGTGGTTACAGTGAATAGCTCAAGTTAATTATTTGCTATTGTTTAGCAGCAAAAGATAGATAATAATGGAAAATACTATATCTGTCTAGAGATACATATGTCGATTGATTGTAAGTAATTATAATCAAAATCTGCTATTCTTCAGATTCCTTAGCCGCAGAAGATGCTGCAATGATTTTCTCTGCTTGTTGGTGAGGAACTTCATCGTAATGTGAGAAATCCATAGTAAAAGTACCTCTACCACTTGTGATTGATCTCAGCTCGGGAGCGTAAGTAAGGACCTCAGACATCGGAATTAAGGCATTAATTAGGTGTGTACCTGCCAGTGAGTCGACTCCTGATACCTTGCCTCTTCTTGAATTCACATCCCCTATTACATCCCCCATTGAGTCTTCGGGAATTGTAATCTCCATCTTCATTACCGGTTCTAAAAGTATAGGGTGCGCATCTTTCATTCCTTGTCTCAATCCCATTGATCCTGCAATTTGAAAAGCCATATCTGAAGAATCAACAGCATGAAATTTCCCGTCAAATAAAGTAACTTTAACATCAATTACCGGGTAACCTGCAAGACTACCGCTTTTCATAGCATCAATAATCCCTTTTTCTACCGAAGGGATGTAGTTTTTAGGTATTGCACCACCTACAATCTTATTTGCAAATTCAAAGTTTTGACCTCTTTTAAGTGGTTCAATTGTAAGCGACACTACCCCATACTGTCCCTTGCCGCCGGTTTGTTTAACGTATTTGGCTTCAGTTGTAGATTTTCTTCGAATAGTTTCTTTATAAGGAACTCTGGGTGTATGAATATCAACATTAACACCATAGGTTTCTTTTAATTTGTTTACGATAACTTCTACATGTGATTGTCCAGTTCCAGAAAGGAGAAATTCATTTGTCTCTTCATCCATGTGGTAATGGAAAGTTGGGTCTTCTTCATGAATTTTGGCTAGAGAGGGGCTTAGTTTATCCTCGTCATTTCTGGACTTTGTCTCAATTGCAAAAGATAATACCGCCGAAGGCAGTTCTACAGGGGGTATTATCTTTGGATTGGATTCATCACAGAGAGTATTACTAGTGTGGGCTTCTTTAAGTTTATTTACTGCTACAATATCACCACATTCCGCTACATCTATAGGATATTCTTTTTTCCCGATCAATCTGTGGAGGTGGCCTAACTTTTCTTTGGTTCCGTTGGATGGGTTGTAAATGGTAGAATCAGATTTTATAGAACCTGAAAATACCCTGAATATACTTATTTTACCGGCATAAGGGTCTGAAATAGTTTTAAAAATATATCCGGCAGCCTGACCATGTTCCTCGGGGGCTATTTGAATCTCTTCCCCATCGTGGTTTTTAGCATTAATTGCCTTTCTTTCGATTGGTGATGGGAGATACCTGCAAATACCTCCTACAAGGGCTTTTATACCTATTAAATTGGTAGCAGACCCTGCGAATACAGGATATATCTTAGCATCCAGTATTCCTTGATGAAGCATCTTTATTATTAACTCTTCGTTTATTTCTTCGCCGTCTAAGTACTTAACAAGTAGTTCATCATCGAGCTCAGCAACAGCTTCTACAATTTTTTCTCTAGCAGCTTTAGCCTTTTCTAAAATATCATCAGGGATGGGTATTTCTTGAACATGACCCTCCCCATCGTGGGTATATGCTTTCATGTCTACAAGTACTACTACAGCTTCAACGTTGCCTTCTTCGCCAATAGGATATGTAAATGGGAGTGCTTTTATTCCGAGTTCCTTAGATATGCTTTTGACGGTATCATCAAGAGAAGTGTTCCCTCTATCGAGTTTGTTAACGAAAATTATTCTTGGGACGTCCCCCGCCATATCCCAATATTTCTTAGCCTGTATGGAAGCTTCCCCTTGAATTGCTTCTACAAGGAGTACTGCTCCGTCAACTATTTTTATGGCACTTTCTGTTTCGTAAAGGAAGTTTAGAAAACCTGGTGTGTCTACTAAATTGATATGATTGTTCTTGGTTTGAAAGAATGCTACATGGGAATTAATAGACATCTTACGGTGTTTTTCTTCTGACTCATAATCAAGTGTTGAAGAACCGTCATCAACCTTTCCCAGTTTGTCTGTGGCTCCATGCATAAACAACATGGCCTCTGCAAGTGAAGTCTTTCCGGCACCATGGGGAGCAATTAGCGCGATATTTCTGATACAATCTCTACTAAACTCTGCCATCGCAGGTCACCTCCGCATTCTTTTTTGTTTGAAGTACTTACATGTTATCCTCAATAGAAAAATTTGCGTTCATATTTGTGCCTACTATCTCAAATACAATAGAGCTAGATTTAATTTGTTTGATATTTCCTTCTAAATCTCTCAACTCTACCTTTTGCTTCAGCTGCTCTTTCCTTACCAGTATAGAAAGTATGACAGTTTGCGCACACTTCAACAGTGAAGTTTTCAAACCTTGTTGATTTTGTTTCATATGAAGCCCCGCAAGAACAGCTTACGGTTACTTCTTTGTATTCAGGATGAATGCCTGTTTTCATTTTACTTGCCTCCGAATTTATTACCTTGCAAATTGTGTTATTTGAATAGCCCCAATAAGTTATAATAAATTAACATTTATTTTGTCACTCAGCAATAGTTTTCGTATAGATGAATAACCTCTTTCTAATTATATTAATAAGGCGGCAATACGCCGCCTTATTAATATTCAATACTAGGATTTTTCTTGTTTATTCTAAATCTTTTATTTTTCTGTAAACTCGGCGTCTATTACATCGTCGCCGTCTTTTTTATCCTCTTCAGGAGAATCATCCTCTTCGGGTTCTCCTGATGCATCTGGTTGCTCAGGAGCACCATCATCACCTGCACTTTCAGCTTGCTGCTTATACATAAGCTCTGCAAGCTTGTGTGAAGCTTGTGTAATCTTTTCTGTAGCTTCTTTAAGAGCCTCAGGTTCTTCACCTTTAACGGCATTTCTACCAGACTCTAATGCCTCTTCAAGCTCTTTCTTGTCGTCATTTGAGAGTTTGCCTTCGAACTCTTTAAAACTCTTATCTGTCCTATAGATAAGCTCATCTAGTTTATTTCTAGTTTCGACAAGCTCATGACGTTTCTTATCTTCTTCAGATTTCTCTTCGGCATCCTTAATCATATGATCAATCTCGTCCTTATTAAGTCCGCTCGAAGCCTCAACCCTAACTTTTTGTTCTTTCTTCGTTGCCATATCTTTGGCTGATACATGAAGAATGCCATCTGCGTCAATATCAAAAGTGACCTCTACTTGAGGAATGCCTCTAGCAGAAGGAGGAATTCCGTCTAGAATAAATCTAGCCAGGGTTCTACTATCACCTGCCATTTGCCGTTCTCCCTGGAGAACATGTATCTCTACAGATGTTTGGCTATCTTCAGCTGTAGTAAATACCTGACTTTTCTTAGTAGGTATTGTTGTATTTCTCTCTATAACCTTTGTCATAACCCCGCCCAATGTTTCAATACCAAGAGAAAGCGGTGTGACATCGAGCAGTAAAACATCCCTTACTTCTCCACCCAATACAGCTCCTTGAATTGCTGCACCCATGGCTACTACTTCGTCGGGGTTGATGCCCTTATGAGGCTCTCTGCCAAAAAAGTCAGTCACTACTTTTTGTACCAATGGAATTCTAGAAGATCCGCCGACCAGGATTACTTCGTTAATATCCCCTGCTTTTAGCCCGGCGTCTTTAAGTGCCTGTTTGCATGGTCCTAAAGTTCCTTTGATTCTATCTTCAACTAATTGTTCAAATTTTGAACGGGTCATTTTCATTACAAGGTGCTTAGGTCCTGAAGCATCAGCAGTTATAAACGGGAGATTAATTTCCGTCTCAAGGGTATTGGAAAGCTCTACTTTAGCTTTCTCACTCTCTTGTCTTAAACGCTGTAGAGCCATCTTGTCTTTGCTTAAGTCAATCCCTGATTCTTTTTTGAACTCTTCGATAATGTATTCCATAACTACCCTATCAAAGTCGTCACCACCAAGACGGGTGTCACCATTGGTAGATTTAACTTCAATTACATTATCGCCAACTTCAAGAATAGAAATATCAAAAGTACCGCCGCCCAAATCATATACAGCAATTATGCCCTCAGTCTTTTTATCAAATCCATATGAAAGAGCAGCCGCTGTAGGCTCGTTTATAATTCTTTTAACTTCAAGTCCAGCAATTTTTCCAGCGTCTTTAGTTGCCTGTCTCTGAGAATCGTTGAAGTAAGCAGGCACCGTTATTACAGCCGCTGTTACTTCTCCACCCACGTAATCTTCAGCAGCTTTTTTAAGTTTCATTAATACATGTGAAGAAATCTCCGGAGGGGAATAGTCTTTTCCGTTTACTTCAATCCAGGCGTCATCATTTTTTGATTTAACAATTTTATAAGGCAGATGAGATGCTTCTTCTTGAAACTCATCATAGCGCATGCCCATAAGTCTTTTAACTGAGAAAATTGTATTCTCCGGGTTTACTACTCCCTGTCTCTTTGCCGGTCCGCCAACTAAGATTTCACCATCTTTGGAGAATGCGACAACAGATGGAGTTACTCTTGCTCCCTCTTCATTGATAATTACTTTCGGCTCACCGCCCTCAACTATAGCGACCACTGAGTTTGTGGTTCCGAGATCGATTCCGATTATTTTTCCAGTGCTAGCCATTTTTAAAGCCTCCTAATTTTATATTCTTTTTTATGACGGTGCTTAGTGTTTGTGTACAAAATTGCTTAAGTACCGTTTGAGATAACAGTTTCAACTGCACCCTTTAATTTTTTTAATGCATGTACCTCAATCTGACGTACCCTCTCCTTAGATATACCGAGTTCTTCTCCAAGCTCTCTGAGTTTCTCAGGAGGATTTTTGAGATACCTGCTTTCAATTACTTTTTGTTCTCTAGGGGATAATTTTTTTAAACCATCTGTTATCCCTTGATGTGCTAAATCATTTGCTTCAATAGATTCTATAACTTTTTCTTGGTTTGCTTTACCGTCCGAGAGAATATCCAGATAGCTTACTGTATTGTCTTCTGTAGACGTTGCATCCAGGGAATAATCCCTTGATGCCATTCTAAACTCCATGTCTATAACATCTTTATTTTTTACACCAAACAATTCTGCTACTTTACTTACTTCTTGTTCTGTCATTTTATTGTTTTTAATATTTAACTCTTTTTTGGCTTTTCCAATTTTATGGAAAAGTTTTCTTTGTGCCTGTGTTGTACCTATTTTAACTTGGCTCCAGAATTTCATAATATGATTCTGAATACCGGCTCTTATCCACCATACGGCATATGAAATTAGTCTGTAACCCTTGAAAGGATCAAATTTTTTGACCGCTTTCATAAGACCTATTGTGCCTTCCTGGACAAGATCTGATAGTGGAAAACCGTATGAAAAAAACTCTCTTGCAAGCTTAACAACAAATCTGAGGTTAGATACAACAAGAGTGTTTGCCGCTTCCAAGTCTTTTTCTTCATAATAACTTAGAGCAAGCTTATATTCCTCTTCTTTGGTAAGAACAGGATATTTCTCAATTTCTTTAAGAAATATATTTAACGGCTCTCTTAATGCTATTGCATCCATGTTGTTATATGTCTCCTTATGACAAGGTAATCACCCTCGGAGCGATGTCAAGGGGTTAAAATAGCAAAGTTGCAATCAACATATGCAGTAATAACAGTCAGTTGCAACTATACAGATGCATTTTTACAAACATTTTGCAGGATACCTGATTATAATGTGCGGTTTATATTACTTGGTAGCATCAACAGCTTTTGCTGCGGCTTCTCTCATATCAGAACCAGTAATAATGTTTAGGCCTGATTCAGAGAGCAACTTTCGTCCAAGCTCTACGTTTGTGCCTTCAAGTCTAACTATTAGAGGTACTTCTATGCCAACCTCTTTAGCCGCGCTAATAACACCTTCTGCTATAGTATCGCATTTCATGATACCGCCGAAGATATTAATGAAGATTGCTTTTACGTTAGGGTCGCTAAGTATCATTTTAAGTGCTTGCAATACTTGATCTGCACTAGCGCCTCCTCCAACGTCTAAAAAGTTAGCTGGCTCGCCGCCGTGATGCTTGATAATGTCCATGGTAGACATAGCAAGACCGGCGCCGTTGACAAGACAGCCAATATTGCCGTCTAGCTTAACGTAGCTAATTCCCCATTTTTTGGCTTCAAGCTCGGTTGGGTCTTCTTCGTTCGGGTCGTGCAGCTTTTCGATGTCAGGGTGTCTGAAAAGTGCATTGTCGTCAAAATTCATTTTTGCATCTAACGCAAATACGTCGCCATCATGCGTGACTATTAAAGGATTAATTTCAGCGAGCGAACAATCTTTTTCTGTAAACACTTGATATAGGCCTAGAATAAACTTTACGGCCTTATTTACTGTCTTTCCCTTTAATCCAAGGAAATATGCAATTTTTCTGCACTGATAAGGTAGAAGCCCTACTGTAGGATCTACGTATTCTTTTAAGATTTTTTCAGGATTAGTTTTAGCTACCTCTTCAATCTCCATGCCGCCTTCCTGACTTGCCATGATCACTATCTTTTCTGCCGCCCTGTCTATTACCATGCCAAGATATAGCTCAGTCGCAATGTCGGAGGCTTCTTCTACTAGTACTTTATTTACTAATTTCCCTTCAGGTCCGGTTTGATGTGTAACAAGGTTCATTCCGAGTATCTCAGAGGCCAGACGTTTTACTTCCTCAAGCATATTGGCAACCTTAACACCGCCGCCCTTTCCTCTGCCGCCAGCGTGTATCTGGGCTTTTACTACAAATTTCTCGACATTTAAGTCTTTTGCTATCTGCTCAGCTTCGTCTTCATTAGAAGCTACTTTTCCCATTGGAACTGCAACTCCATATTGTGAAAGTAGTTCTTTTGCCTGATACTCGTGAATATTCAATTTAATTCTCTCCTTTTATTTATTAACAAATTGAAGGTTTCTTTAGTTTCCTTTGATTTTATTCACAACCCACTGTAGGGGATCAAAATAAGTGTCTGCAACCCTTTCTTTTAGAGGAATAATTGCGTTATCTGTAATGTGAATTTCCTCGGGGCATACGTCGGTACAGCACTTTGTAATATTACAGTAGCTTAGCCCCGCCGCCTCTCTGAGCATTTCTTTCCTATCCACTATGTCAAGTGGATGCATTTCAAGCTCTGCAATTTTAATCATCATGCGTGGGCCGAAAAATTCATTCTTTTTGTTATGGTTTCTTAATACATGGCAAACATCTTGGCATAAGAAGCATTCTATGCACTTACGGAACTCCTGGCTTCTTTCCACGTCAATCTGCTGCATTTTCCAGTCAGTATCCTCCGCATATTTAAACGGCGGAATCTTTTTGCGAACCTCGTAGTTCCAGGATACATCTGTTACAAGATCTTTCATTATTGGGAACGTTTTAAGGGGATGTACTGAAATAGGTTTATCGAGTGGAAGCGTATCAAGCCTGGTTTTACAGGTTAGCTTGGGCATGCCGTTTATCTCTGCGCTACAAGAACCGCATTTAGCAGCCTTACAGTTCCATCTTACAGCCAGATCGCCGTCATAATTGGCCTGTATAAAGTGAATGGCGTCTAATACAACCATCCCCTCTTCGATAGGTACCTCGTATTCGACTTCCTGACCACCATTGGCATCACCGCGGTATATTCTTAATTTAGCAACAGCCATTATTCATATCCTCCCTCTACAATCTTCTTTAGTTCTTCGGGCATTTGAGGAAGAGGTGATGTGCTAAGGTTCATGCCGCCACTACTATTCTTAGAAATCACGGAATTAACTGTTCCCCATACTTCGTCATTGTATTTTGGGAAGTCAACACGGCTATGAGCTCCTCTACTCTCTTCACGCTGATGCGCACATCTTGCTATTGCCTCAGATACTATGAGCATTGATTTAAGGTCTTTACACAGGTGCCAGCCAGGATT
>SPCL01000167.1 GCA_004525335.1 Thermodesulfobacteriales bacterium | reverse complement strand
CTTTGCCACATCTACTAACCGCACCTCCCCTCTCACTATGGGCAATACCCATCTCAACCTCTCTTCTTTAATTGTTTGTGCCATATATATCGCCATTTCCCCATTCTAGGGAAAACCGCCATATGTCCTTGCACATTACCAACTGAGCTTGACAAAAGGGGAGCAGTACAGTGCTTATTGTCAGGACCCGAAGTCTAATTGTAAAAAAAATTAAGGAGATATAAAAATGTTAAATAATTCACCAAGATTAGATAAAGGGGGGTTTATCCAAACAATATTTTTATTAATATTGGCGGTTGGTATATCATTTCTTGCTATTGGTGGCTGCAGCAATAATGGCGGTGGTGGTGAAGGTTTCCCTCAACCTGAGGAAAGAAGATCTCGCAACGGTGTACTAGAAACTACTCTTGAAGCACTAATAGCTACAAATTTTATTGAAAACTCACAAACTGGCGAAATTGATCAAGTGAATACACCAACTTATGAAGGATCACTAATAGGTCCTACTTTGCGTGTTAAACCCGGAGACTCAATACAATTTGATCTAATAAACAATTTACCACCTAACCCTGAACAAGAGAGAAAGAAAGCATTTCCACATGATCCCTATACTACAAATTTTCATTCTCACGGATTACGCGTATCACCAGAAGGTCTATCAGATAATGTATTTCGTAAAATGACTCCAAGAGAAAATATAGAACAGCTTGCACCCAAGTATCGAGTTGAAATTGACGTTGCACCTGATCATGCCAGTGGAACAATGTGGTATCACCCACACAAGCATGGATCAGTTAGTACCCAACTCTTTGGGGGCATGAAGGGCTTTATAATTATTGAAGGAGGTCCTGGAGATTTAAATGAAGTGCCTGAAATAGCTGCTGCCAAAGAGATCCTAATGGGTTTTAGCGTAATTAGAACCGACTCCGAAGGGAATGTTCCTTTTGTTAATACAGAAGCAACGCAGTTTGCATCATTGAGACCGCCAGATGATGACGATAGAAGTGGCCTCTGGTCTACTTATCATGTAGGTGATGGCAGCAAGTACTATTACACTACAAATGGGGTTACAAATCCAACTCTTAAAATGCGCCCTGGTGAAGTTCAGCGCTGGAGATTGCTAAATGGGGCGGCAGGAGAAACATTTCCCATTATTCTTGAAGATCACGAACTTCATGTTCTTGCCAATGATGGAATTAATATGACTGAAATGATTACGCTACCTGTAAACGAGCCCTATGTAATGGGATCGGGAAACAGAGTTGATGTTCTCATAAAAGGAGGTAAGCCAGGCACATATAAACTCCAGAAGCTTAACCCCTTTGGGGGAGGTCAATATTCCATAACACCACAGGGAATAGCGCCAGGACAAAGGTTGGCTCGAATGGGCAATAATTTCCCCGGGCAAAGAGAATTAGTAACACTCGCTACAATTGTAGTCGAAGGAAAAGAAATGAGCATGGATCTACCTGAAGGCCCATTACCAAAATCATCAGGAATACCAACAATAGAAAATATGTTAACCTCACCTTTAGATGAGCAACGTAATGTATCTTTTGAGATATGCGGTAATGTTCGACAGGCCGTACCTGAAGAACGTTTGCCTTCCTGTGGTTGGTATTTCAACTTATACGATGCAGAATACTGGGGTGGGATAGAATTTAACACTCTACTTATGATGAGAGACGCTGATGATGAAGGAATACCCAACCCTGGAGATCCCACAATGCCAAGGATTGATTATCAGAAGGAAGGGCTCTTCACCGCTGATGAACCTCTATTTGCTAATACCTTTGGGGGAAATTATGAGGAATGGACCATAACGAATAAAACATTTTCTGATCATCCGTTCCATATTCATGTAAACCCGTTTTTGGTTACGCATATAAATGGCGAGGCTCTCCCGGTACCTGAATGGCGTGACTCGATTTTAGTACCCGCCGCAATCGGCATGACCGGAAACCCCGGCCCACCCCTTATAAATGAAGCTGATTATGGATCTGTAACTTTTAGAACCTATTTCAACCCAAGATTTCCTGGGCCCTTTGTTATGCATTGTCACATTCTTACGCATGAAGACATAAATATGATGCAGGTGATAGATATCTTACCCTAGTAAGTGTTTGATGTTTAGGCGGAAAACTTAATAGAACATGATCTGCAGCATCATAATAGTAAAAAGTGTTAAGTCATTTTTTTGACAGAAACCCCTGTACAAAGGAGATTCGGATATATACTGCTCCCCTATAACAGTACCAAGAGTTAAGTTATTTTTTTGATGTATGAAAAATCGTTACTATTCTTAAAATCACGACTCACATAGTTTAGTTATATATAATTTCTAATATCATTAGGGGAATAGAATCAGTAATCACTTAATTTACATCACCACTATTGGCTGAAAACTCTAAAATATCCTTAGATTCATATATATTCTTCATATCTATTAGTATTTGGTTCGAACTCTGTTCCATTAGGGCTACCAAATGATTACAGGTAGTTGCAGCAATTTTCTTCCATCCGTAAATCTCAATGTCAGTGAATCAGAATTAGTATCGGTAATATTATGCAATAGCACATATACACAGCTATAAAGCTCTGAAGCCTAAATCAGGTTTCAGAGCTTTATTTCACTCTACTTAATTTATCAAAAACTTTTTGCTTTAGCCGTTAGTTAGATTCCAACTCAATAAGAACTAGCTCAACACGTCGATTTTCGGCTTGACCTTGTGGAGTAGCATTTGAAGCAATTGGGTTAAGCGGCCCTACACCCACACCAGCGAGCCTGTCTCTACTAACTCCCTCTTTCACAAGCTGGTTTACAATTGCATCAGCGCGCCTTTTTGAGAGCCCTAGGTTGTAGTTAAAATCACCCGTGTTATCCGTATACCCAACGACCGCAAGCTCTAGAGTTGGATGCTGCCCCATCATTCCCGCAATTTTAGCAACAATTGCCTCAGCCCCCGGATTAATCTTTGCACTATCAAATGCAAACAATATTCCACCGCTGATTGCAACACTGCCGTCTCTGTAAAGCGCTGTATATATCTCCTGCTCGGACGCCTGGTTTATGTCGAACTTTGACATCTGGCCAATTTTTCCTGGTGGTGTAGGTGGTGGATTACTTCCGCCCAATGACGCACAACCCGTTAGTCCACCAGTGGTACCGATTACTAACACAATCAATAAAAACGCCTTCTTAAATTTATCTAACATATAATCCTCCTGTATAAATGTAATTTTTTCCTGCCGCCTGTTTATGGATAAGGCCCGCCTTCATAAATTCTGGTATCTTCATTTTATCATAAACCAGTGTTGCTGTGAAATTATTAAGGCAGCTCATGGGACTACTAGAATTAATTTACTCAATGAATAGAAATCCATTTGAATCTTATTTACTTGAAATATCTCTTATTTATTAAGAGGATAATCCATATTATATTAAGTTATAATGTTTAAACTGCGACTGATATGAAGATTGAGGAAGCTCAAATATGTTAGCTAAACAACTCCAGCACTGGGCTGAGAAACAGCCTGAAAAAACAGCTCTTCAGATAAGAGACAAAGAAGGCTCGTACTCCAGCATCACCACTCTGGACAGGGGCAACAGTAACTTTTTCAGAGTCAATAAAAAGTACAGATATCCTTGCGAGTATCAGAGAAACAGGAGTTACGATATTCCCTGGAGTACCGAGACTCTCTCTCCAATAAATCCGGGCTTGAGTTTCCCAAAAGTAAGTGTTACTGTGATGAACCCTATAGAGCCTGCAAAGGGCGATAAAGAAGCAAGGGATTTATACCAAGATACAGTTAATATATGGTTGGAAGATATGCAAAAAATGGAGATGAACAGAAAATAAGATGAAAAGATTATTATTCCTGCTAATAGTAATTTTGGTTTCCGGATGCGGTGGAGGAAATAAAAACGAAATCAACCAGTATGAACTCTACGGCAAAAAGAGGGTCAATTGTGAGGGAACCAAGAGCACTGATGAAGCTGCCAATATTACTCAGTGTGTAAAAATCCGCCCGGATGCCAAGGAAATTAAAGATACATCTGACAATTTCAGTGAGGATTATTCGTCTGAAAATTACGGGCCCTCCAACTACCAGAATATCCAGAAATGAAACCGGGAAGGGGAAAACTAGAGGAGTCCTACAGACCTGGACAATTTCAAATCCGTTGTGATCTGGTGTAAACGCTTCGACGTTAACTTTGCAGTGGCACAACTAGAGCCGAAATAGAGGGGGGGTTTTTGATAGGACTATATTTACTCATGACTTTTTCTCATAGAAATGCTTGTAAGTGTTAAAGACTGACTGATATAAAAATGGGAAAACTATAAGGGCGCCAATAAACCATAGCTCGTATCTGTGAGCCGGGT
>SPCL01000229.1 GCA_004525335.1 Thermodesulfobacteriales bacterium | reverse complement strand
TGGAGTATATAATTATTGGATAGTTGTTGCCATATCTACATTTGGGCGGGTAGTTCTAAGTGCATTTAATAGAGTTTGATCCAATCCATATATATCCTTATGGAAATTTACATTACCTTGATCATCGACCCAGCTTGTAAAATACAAAATATATACTGGGATTGTCTGATTTAGACGCACTGTTTTAGTCTTCCTGGAGTTAATGCTGGATTGGATTTTATTTGGAGTCCACTCTGCATTTGCCGCTAACACAAACTCGGCCAAGTCAAGCGGTTTTTCAACCCTTATGCATCCATGGCTAAAATTACGCTGTGCTCTTTTAAAGAATCCACGGTTAGGAGTGTCATGAAGATAGATCGAATGTTTATTTGGGAATAAGAATTTAATTTGCCCCAGAGGATTTCCAGGGCCAGGATTTTGACGTAGTCTATAATTGCCCGATAGAACTTTTGCAATATATTCCTCTTGGGCTTTCTTGTTTTGTATCTCTGCCTCAGATAATTGTCGCTCACCACTTTCACTGCCCTCAGTCTCAGATGCAGCTTCTACGTTCTCTGCAACCTCTACTTCTTCTGACTTTTCAACAACTATCTTTGCCGGAGCTTTAAGGCCAACAGCATCAATACCTTTTTTAGACAGATATTGAGAATCTTGTCTTATCCTCGGTGCAATATCGTCCTTTAAAATGCTAGGGGGTATATTCCAATAAGGGTTCAATACGATATGAGTCATTTCCTCGCTAAACATTGGAGTGTTCCATTCAGGTTTCCCTACAACTATCCTCATAGTAAGAGCATCATGATTATTCTCTACACCGTACAAGTGGTAATTAGCAATATTAACTAGTATGTATTTGCTACCCATATATTGGGGAAGCAGACGCCAACGCTCCATCGTTAGTTCTATCTGAGATATGCGCTCTTGAACTGGTACATTCAAGGCTTCTATGGTTGATTTGCCTACTACGCCGTCTACGTATAGGCCGTTTCTTTCCTGATATTTTTTGACTGCGATCTCAAGCGTTTCATCAAATACTTTACTATCAGGTGCTGCGCTGTCCAATTCGCCTGTAGCTTTGAGTCTTTCTCTCAGCGCCACTACTCTGTTTCCTCGAGCGCCTCTCTGGAATTTCTCTCCGTAAGGAAACGGCTGCCAGCCGCCATTTGAAGCTATCTCTTTGTACTCTTTCAATGAAACTTTCAGTTTGCCATACATTGGATATTTAGGCATCAGGGTGTTTAAAGCGCCTTCTACATCACCAGTACTTGTGGCCTGAATGAGAATTTGTGTAATATTTGCCGGTTTTTCACCCGAGAGTAATTCAAGGTTTATTTGCTCTGCTCTAACTCGACCATAGTGTAAATCATGTCCATAACTTAGGAATGCATTTGAGAGTAGGAGTTCCAGTTCTGCCAGATCTTCTGCATTATATGAATTTCCTGACTTATTGTCATTATCCATTCTTGTAAGAGTAGATTCGATCTCTTCTATATTATAGTCTTGTGGAGTAAAAGCCTCGTTATCACTATTTCTAATGATTTCTACCATCTCATAGGCCTCAGGTGAAGGCCCGTTAGGTGTAATCCAAAATAGGGAATAACCATTTTCCTCATAAAGTTTAGGTAGACCTTTATCTGCTTTTATGCTTTTGGTCTGTATTTGTATGCTAGGAACGTAGGTGGATGTTTGTATCTTCTGCCTGGTTAAAGTGCTAGCGCTCTGAGTTGAGGATTGCAGGGGTTGAGTTGGAGATTGAGCGTCATTGATCAAGTTCTCCTGCTTAGGCGCAGCACAGCTCACCACAATCAATGATACTACCAAGACCATGCTGATAAACAAACGAGATTTAACATCTAGTATTTCAATTAATCTATTCATGTCCATAATCAACTTTATTGATTCTTAATGACGGAAAATTAATTGCACCATTTTATAAATCAACTGAAAAATGACCCCGCCAGCTAGTTATTATAATATGAAATCAATATAAAGGCTATCCTATATTGAATATTTCTTATGAAACTATCAAGTTGTTTTTGTTTCGGTATTTATTTCAAGATCTTTAAATAAAAATCGTTTTATTTTGCGCGTAGTGGTTTTCGGAAACTCTTCTTTTCTGATTGCAAAGTCTCTTATCTTTTTATATGATTGAAGTGTGCGATTGGTATTTCTAACTTCAGCTTTAATGAACTCTCGAATATTCTCATCCGATAGTTGATTCCCTAAACTTTCTAATTTATTGATTACTTCGTCCATATTAGGGTAAATCAGAGCTTGTATGTCCACATCATTTGGGCTAAAAACTAGCGCTTCTTCTATATAAACAGACTTTGTTAATTTTTCCTCTATCTCCTCCGGAAATACATTTTTGCCTCCCTTTGTTACTATGACGAATTTCTTCCTCCCGGTTATATACAAGTATCCGTCCTTATCAAAATATCCTATATCCCCAGTTAAAAGCCATCCATCAGATGTCAGTATTTCATCACTACTGGCCTGATTGTTATAATATCCTTTCATTATGTTTGGACCTCTGGCAACTATTTCTCCGTTTCCCTCTGAATCTATATCTCTTATTTCAACCTCAACACTCGGTATTATCATGCCGATGCTGCCAGATTTTGATTTCCCGGGAGGATTTACAGATATAAGTGGAGATGCTTCAGATAGACCATAACCCTGTATTACATCGATACCGTATTTTTTAAAACCATCAGATATCCCAGCCGGCAGGGCCGCTCCGCCTGAAACGATTAATCTGCTCCTTTCAAGGCCTAGATTTTGTTTTATTTTCTTTCCTATTAGAGAATTTGGGAGCGCTTTCGTTATTAGTTTCTTAAATCCCTTTTGGCTGGACAGTTCTTTTTCAATTTTCCAATAGAGTTTCTCTAATAGAAGAGGAGTGTTCAGCCATATTGTTGGTTTTGCAGCCTTTAAGTCCTCAAGCAATTCTCTAGGTTTCAG
>SPCL01000061.1 GCA_004525335.1 Thermodesulfobacteriales bacterium | reverse complement strand
GACCATCCGGTTAAATTAGAAAAGAAATTTAAAGTCCAAACTAGTAAGCGATTAAATACATAGCCGAAAAGTCCGAAAACGCCTCCAAATATAAGAAATAAAAATAATGAAGACAGGGGAGGTGTAGACAACATATTCATTGGTATAGCAAGTTCTTGCCCAACCATAAGTCTTAGTACTATATCAGCGGATGCTGAAGCAATTATTACAGCCTGAACTGTTAAAAAGTTGTACTTGAACTCTGGCCTCATCTCTTCCATAACAAAAAGTATTCCGGCAAGTGGAGCATTAAAAGCAGCAGAAAGACCTCCACCGGCGCCTGCAGCTACTAGAGCATGAGCATCGATTTTACTAACCTTAAATATATCGGCAATCATCTTTCCTATGTTTCCGCCGATCTGAATTGTCGGGCCCTCACGTCCCATTACCATTCCGCTTCCAAGAGACAGTAAGCCGCCGAAAAACTTAATAGGAATAACCCTTCTCCATCTAAGAGGTCTTATCCCTTCCAAACCGCCCTCAATTTCCTGCACACCACTGCCACCTGTTTCGGGGGCGAGTTTTCTAACCAATAAAAAAGCGATAAAGACCATTACACCCGAAAGAACTATCGAGCCGATTAGCGGCAATCCTGGTGTTACCTCCAGAAACTTGAAGAACATATCTTTTGCTGTAGCTATTTGAGCTAAAGCGATTTGAAAAAGTGCACCCACGCATCCAGTTAATGATCCAACAATCAGAGCCCATAGCAAAACAATTGAACTTCCCTTTTCAGTTGTCGAAAGTTTGGATAATACTTTGTTCAAACCACCGTGATGAGAGGCGTTATTAGAATCCGGATTCATGCCTTACTCCGATATTTAGTAGAGGTTAGAGGTCGATCATAAACGCTTAAGCCAATTGGTCTATGCAGTTTCGCCATTAAAAATAATTATCATTACTAATTTATATATGTGCAAGGGGAAATTATATTAAGAAAAATATTTATAGTTTTGATCTGTTATGAGGAGTTGAAAGATCAAGTTCAGGCCCGGAGGGGACTATACCTGTCGGATTTATGGTCTTGTGGCTCTTGAAGTAGTGTTCTTTTATATGTTTGAAGTTTACTGTTTCTTCAACACCGGGGTATTGATAAAGCTCTCTTAAGTAGTTAGACAGGTTGGGATATTCTTCAATCCTTCGCAGATTGCATTTGAAGTGAGTGTAATAGACAGAATCAAACCTGAGAAGTGTCGTGAATAAGCGCCAATCAGCTAGTGTTAATTTATCTCCGACAATATATCGTTTCTTGCTGAGTATATTCTCAATTTGATCCAGAGTGCTAAACAAATTATTAAAGGCTTCTTCGTAGGCTTGCTGTGTTGTAGCAAACCCACATTTGTATACACCGTTATTTATGTTGTGATATACAGCTTCATTAATTTGATCAATTTCATCCCGTAATTCAGGTGGATAAAAGTCCTGTGTCGAATTTCCGAATTCATCAAATTCGGAGTTAAGCATAAGAATAATTTCTGATGATTCGTTATTAACAATTGTTTTCTTTTCTTTATCCCAAAGAACCGGAACCGTAACCCGCCCAGTGTAGTCTGGTTTAGCCGTTGTATAGATTTGGTGGAGGTAATCAGATCCGTTTACACTATCCTCAATAGAACTCTCGTAATCTG
This sequence comes from Thermodesulfobacteriales bacterium, assembly GCA_004525335.1. Taxonomy (GTDB): domain Bacteria; phylum Desulfobacterota_D; class UBA1144; order Nemesobacterales; family UBA2774; genus CR02bin9. Next base: position 9,450 of record SPCL01000061.1, on the reverse strand, counting down.
AAAACTCCCATCCGTTTTCTTCCATCAAAGGATATACAATAGAGAGTGAAATCACCCCCTCTAGCTTCTTTAGTTTTCTGAATATAAGAGTGCGGTGAGCCCATGGACAGGCCAATGAAACGTATAGATGGTAACGGCCAGGTTCTGCCTTAAAGCCGGATGACCCGTCGGCGGTAACCCACTCTCTAAACTGGCTTTCCCGCCTTACAAAGCGCCCGCCAGTTGATTTGGTGTCGTACCACTTGTCCTGCCATTTGCCTTCTACAAGTAATCCCATAAGTTATAGACCTACCAGGCCGTAATATCTTTGTAAGCTATTATTTTTGTCGGTTTTATAGTCACAAGGAGCTCCCCTTTGACTGCATTTCGTTTTCCAAATGCTTCAGCCTCATGTTCTCCCATGTATCTTCCCCCTATACGAGTTGCCCAGAATAGTAATTTTTCAGGATCTTCTGAGAATGTAACAGTTCCATCTATTGTTACAAAAGAATAAGGTGGAGCTTGATCGTCAATGCTCAGGCTTACTCTTGGATCACGGCTCATATTTTTAGCTTTGACTGAGGCCTCCCCTGTCGTAAAAACTAAATTGTCTCCATCAAGGGTATACCATATTGGGACGACATGCGGGCGCCCGTCGTCTCTAACAGTAGCAAGCTTTCCGGTTTTTGTGCCCTGAAGTAAAAACTCCTTATATTCATCTTTGGTCATTTTAGACATGAATAGATCTCCTCTGTATTTTATATGCACCTAAAACACCGAAGGATTCTGCTTAACTTGTTTTTGTGACTGGACTGGACTAGATTATTTACCAACTAGCAATTTCTTTTTTCGCAAGTTTGATCATTTTAACTACGTTTTTCTTGGCTGTGCCGCCGTGAGATTTCCTGCTCTCTATAGATCCGTCCAGTGTGATAAAGTTATAGAGGTCTTCTTCAAAAAGCTTGGAGAATTTCCGGAATTCTGAAATATCGAGATCCATAAGTTCAAGACCCTTTTCTTCAGCGTAGCTAACAATGTTCCCGGTAACTTCATGTGATTGTCTAAACGGCAGCCCTTTTCTACTCAGATAATCGGCAACATCGGTAGCTGTGATAAACCCTTCATTTAGAGCCTTTTTCATATTATCATGTTTAAATTTGATCGAGTTTAACATCTCGGAAAGTACTTCAAGGCATGCCTTTACGGTGTCCACAGTATCAAACATTGGCTCTTTATCTTCCTGCATGTCGCGGTTGTATGAAAATGGCAGGCCTTTCATTATAGTTAGAATTGTTACCTGATTACCATATACTCTTCCCGTTTTTCCGCGGATTAGCTCTGCCATATCAGGGTTTCTTTTCTGAGGCATTATGCTTGAGCCTGTAGTGAACTCATCTCCCAGATCGACAAAGTCGAATTCCTTAGTTGACCAGAGGACGAACTCTTCTGAAATTCTACTGAGGTGCATCATTAAGGTTGCGGAAGTGGATATAAATTCTATGATAAAGTCTCTGTCACTGACAGTATCAATACTGTTGTCTGTAACGCCCGGAAAATCTAATAGCTTAGCTACAAGCTTCCGGTTAATTGGGAAAGTTGTTCCAGCTCCGGCCCCAGCTCCAAGTGGCATAACGTTTACTCTCTTTAAGCAATCTATGTAGCGCGCCCGGTCGCGTTTTAACATTTCGTATAGAGCCATTAATTGATGGGACAGAAGTATCGGTTGGCCCCTTTGAACATGAGTGTAGAGAGGAATCATGGCATCTATGTTTTTTTCAGATAATTCGACCAAACGCCCCGAAATTATCTCGATAAGAGTTGTGATTTCCACTATTTCTTTTCTAAGGTAAAGACGCATATCAAGCGCAATCTGATCGTTCCTGCTCCTAGCGGTATGAATTTTTCCGCCAACGTCCCCAATTTTTTCAATTAATCGTTTCTCAATATTAAGATGGATATCCTCAAACTCTACGCTAAATGGGAACTTCCCCGCTTTGATCTCGTTTTCTATTTGCTTAAGACCTTTTATGATTTTATCAGCCTCTTTTTTTAATATAATCCCTTCGTTAGCAAGCATTGTCGCATGAGCAATGCTTCCTTCAATGTCCTCTTTGTATAATCTCTGATCGAAGTCTATAGAAGCCGAAAATTTCTCAGCCACTTTATGTGTTCCTTTTTTAAATCTTCCGGCCCATGGTTTCTTTATCAATTTAAATCTCCTGTTAATCCCAATATATTACCAAGCTTTTCCAGATGATAGTAATTTTGCCTATTAAAACTTTATCATGTAGGAGGAATATATATAAGGGCATGGGATAAAAAGCGGTGATTTTTATATTGAAATATTCTTAGTCTAAAGAGACTTTAAAGCCGAAAGTGCTTCTTTGACATGTCCTTTATAGTTTAATTGGGAGGAGAATATATGGCGGACTATTCCTTTTTTATCAATAACGTATGTGACCCTGCCCGGAACTATTCTGAGTGTTTTAGGCACCCCGTATTCTCTTCTAACATCATTATCGGGATCACTTAATAATGTGAAGGGTAGGTTATTAGCTTCAGCAAACTCTTTGTGAGAATCTATAGAATCTGAACTAATTCCTATTAGTTCAGCATCGTAAATATTTTTGAATTCACCGAAGTTATCTCTGAAGTGACATACTTCTTTAGTGCATAGCATAGTGTTGTTTTTAGGGTAGAAAAATAGAACTATTGGTTTTTTGCCAATGTAATCTTGAAGCTCCACAGCCTCATCTTTCTCGGAAAAAAGTGCGAAGTTTGGAGCCAAATCACCTACTTTTACAGATTCTGCCATTGCCGTATTCTCCAGATTTTTAATCTCTTATGAGTTAGGATACCTCAAAATTCAATTTATCTTAGTTTTATTATTATATGTGTCGATTCTGAGTGAACCGTTAACAGCTCGTCCCTTAATTCTTTAAGGTTTTGCGCTCGGATTCCTATTGCAATATCTAATGTCTTACAGTTTTTTATATACAAATGCTGTATATTTTTGTTTTTGGAAGTCATAATTAGAAATGTAAGTATAGAGTTTTTTCTCCAATACTCAATTGTTTATTTGAATGTTTATTTGAAAAGATTTTTTGATCGGCGAATTTCTTTTAGGAGACAATATTATGGATGTTTTTAAGTGTGTTTCTACATTGAGCTCAATTAGAAGCTATATAAAAAAGGAAGTGCCCGAAGAAGTCATTATGGAAGTGCTAGAAGCGGGAAGGTTAGCTCCGAGCGCTCATAACGATCAGCCATGGCAGTTTATTTTGATAAGAGATAAAGCCAAACTGAATGATATGACAAAATATTGCATCAGCGGTAGTTTTATCTCCCAAGTTGATTTTGCAGTTGTTGTTGTAACTGATCCCTCTTCAAAATGGCATGAGATAGATAGCACGAGAGCAGTTCAGAATATGGCTTTAACGGCTTGGAGCAATAAACTCGGTACATGCTGGATCGGGAGACTTGAAAAAAAGGGTCTTATGGATTATTTGAATATCCCCCAAAACTTGAATATTTTAACAGTTTTACCTTTTGGTTATTTTGATGATAATTTAGCAGGTGGCGTGAAATATAGAAAAGATCCCAATGAAGTTTTTCATCTCGACAGTTTTGGTAATAGATTATAAATCTGTTTCTTTTCTATATAAAAGGTGACGATTTACCGAAATCTGTGATTATTATATCTATTAAATGCATCTCAACTTACTTCAGAGGTTAAATAAATGGATCAGCTATTGGAAAAGATAAAGAGTTTTTTGCCTCAGGTAACGGATACGCTTGTACTTGATGTTGTTACCACGGTACTCCTTCTTTTGGGAGTAATTCTATTCAAAACTATATTGGTTAAGATTTTTTCTTCCCAAACGCGCCTTCCTTTTGACATAAGAAAGAGGCGAGCTATTCATATAAGAAACTTAATGATTTTCATTTTTATAGTTGGTGTGATTTTCATCTGGTCAAAGGAAATACATTCTCTCGCAATCTCATTTGTGGCATTAGGTTTTGCTATAGTATTCGCCTTTAAAGAGGTTATATCCAGTGCTAATTGGGAAATCTTCAGATCTGCCACCAATGCCTACACAGTGGGCGATTATATAGAAATTAACGGTATGAGAGGAGTTGTTCTCGACCATAACTTTTTATCGACTACAATACAAGAACTTGGACCGGGTAAGAGATCAAACCAGTTCTCTGGCCGCTCAATAACAATTCCGAACAGTACTTTTCTTGTATCGCCCTTGATTAACGAGTCATATATGAAGGATTATATTCTTCATACCTTGACGATTCCCATGTCGGCTGATGACAATTGGGAGAAAGCGGAAGAGATCTTACTAGAAGCCGCTAATAAAGAGTGTGAAGACTATCTGGAAAGTGCCCGAAAGCATTTTGACTCTCTTAGCTACAAGCTTAACTTAGGTCTTTCAGCAGTAGAGCCACGCGTAACTATTGAAATTCCTGAGCCCAATAAAATTAACCTTATATTGAGGTTCCCGACGCCGTTTGCAAGGAAGTGGGTGAGAGAGCAGGCAATATTAAAAAGTTTTCTGAGACAATATAAATCAAACAAGCAGGTTGAATCGGAATAAAAAGTACTTAACTTTTTTGATAATCTAATAGTCTAAACTGCGGTATATATGAATTGTTATCTCCGCAGCTTTTGATAATTTTGACGGCATTTTCATCCTTTCTCAGCTTGATTTTATGCATTGTCTCATCAGATTTTGCGAAGAACTTGATCTTGAATTTCTTATCGTTCTTTTTTAAGCTTTCGGTGACGAATTCTGAAATTTCCGATATGCCGGTTTCTTTTCTCAGATAATACTCTGCCGCCTGCACTTCGCTTGTGTGACAGGAGCGGCCCCGGTAGCTTGAAATATTTATATTCCCACTCTCGTATTGTGTAATTAACTCTTCAGCTACCTTGCCCTCTCTAATGCGGCCGTATACCAAACCATGTGGGAGGCATACAAAGGTTGAAGCGAATCTGTGCCCGCCAATATGATTAGCTTCCCAAGATTGAGATCCGTATTTACCCTTAGCCATATCCAGATATACAGGCATGCCAAATTTGCCGCAGCAGGTGTCGTATTCTCCGTTGGTGCAAATGATATATATTTTTTCTTGAGACAGATTTTCGTTAGATTTTAGAATTTTTTTTATTTTTAGCGAAAGTAAGTCCTCGTAATCGTTAATACTAAATTCGTACAGCCTTGGATTAGCTTCATCGGATACTGCTACATAAAACTTAAGATCGTTGTCTGAGTTTTCCTGTTTTTTAATAAGTTGCAGGCGCGAATTGGATACTGATTTAAGCTCTTTATTAAGATGGGCTTTTACAGATTTTGGTATTTTGCTGTCTTTAAATGTGTTACCCGACCAGTGCCCTCTGTACTCAAGCATAATCCAGACATCCACCCTAGGCGCTGTCCCATACATCTCCTCATTTGCATTAAGCGAGCTTTCGAAACAAAGCATCTTATTTTTAATTGGCATATTCTAATATTGTTGTTTAGTCTTTCGGCACTTAGTAATATTTATTGAGGAGCAAATTATACCATGAAAAGGAATAAACATGAGTGATAAAGTAATTGGAATAGATATTGGTGGCACGAATCTAAGAGGCGCTCTTGTAGACAGTGAGGGGAATATACATAAAAGGATGAAGATTTTATCCCAAGCCGATCAGGGAATAGATAAACTCATCGATAATCTGGCTAATTTTATTGCTGATATTAGCAAAGGGGAGAAAGTAACCAATATAGGAGTAGGGATTCCGGGAATTATAGATTCTAAAAACGGGATAATTACCCAGGCCCCGAATATCATGAACGTTGATAACTACCCTTTAAGATCGGTGCTCAAAGAAAAGTTAGGACCTGACTTAAACATTGTTATAGAAAACGACGCGAATAGCGCGGCCGTGGGTGAGTGGTGGATGGGGGCATCAAAAGATGTAAATTCCATGATAATGCTTACTATGGGCACGGGTGTAGGAGGAGGGATTGTTTTAGACGGCAATCTTTGGACCGGGGCTGATGGTATGGCGGGCGAACTAGGTCACATGACGATCTATCCTGATGGTGCCCGGTGTAACTGCGGGAACTATGGCTGTCTTGAGAGCTATGCTTCAGCTACAGCGATTAGAAGGATGGTAAAAGAGGGACTTCAAGATGGGAACTTAAATACAGTCTTGAGGGAAACTACTGAAAATGTGCATATTGAAGATATACCCAGGATTGTCATGGAGGCTGCAAGTTCAGGTGAGGAGTTCTCACTCAAAATTTGGAAAGAAGTTGGAGTAGCTTTGGGTATCGCGATCGCGAGCCTAGTCAATCTATTAAATATAGAGATGGTTGTTATAGGTGGCGGGGTTTCAAACGCTTGGGATTTATTTATAGATACCACTTACAAAGAAGCTCATAAAAGGGCGTTTCGCGCACCTATGGAAAGGGCAAAAATCGAAAGGGGACTACTCAGAGATGACGCGGGGATTTTGGGATCGGCATATTTAGCTCTGCACAGTAGCAGTTGGAAAGGGTTTTAAGACCATCTTGGTCTGAGAAGCTTCATCATTAGTACTTCGTTTTTCTTTTCTTTAACTTTAAATCTATCATCAATCCTAATACCGCCAAGCCACATTATCTCACCCTTAGATATGAAAATCGGTACTCTCGATCTTAGAAACTGAGGCAATTTAATATCTGTAAAATAGTCCTGCAGCTTCTTGGACGAAGTCATTCCTAAAGGGGAAAACCGGTCGCCAGGTTTAAAATTTCTGGCTTCTATTGGGAAATCAATAGATTCAGTGTCAAAATATGCCACACTTTCATTGTTCTCATCGAGGGTGTCTGTTTTAAGAATTGAGACCTCAACCTCAAATTCTGGGAAGCTCCATTTCCCGGGAGATTGAATGCTATATTTAAATTCATGTTCCAGCTCAGACTTCTTAGTAATCAGAATCGTGTCATAACCCTTAACAATTACAATACCTTCTGGAATCTCAACTTCTCCGGACGTAGAATCGGATAACAAAAAATCATCTGCAGCGGTGATATGGATGGATGAAATATTTTTCAGACTTTTGGCAATTTTCTCTACCGCAAGCCTAAGTAATGAGAATCTTAATGATTTATCAATGGTTCTATAATGTTTTAAATTCCCGATCAGCTCTGATTTGTTAGTACTGAATGTTTCTTCAAAATGCTTAAGTGCTTGCTTTGAGATAAACTCTTCTTCAGATCTTAATATATCGGCTGTTCGTGACAGCGTCTCTTTGATCTGAGGGTTGTAGGTTTCAAGCTCAGGTATTAGATCGTGCCTGATTTTGTTTCTAAGAAATTCTTTTGATTCATTGGTAGAATCGTTTATCCAGGAAATTTTTTTAGATCTGAGGAATTGCTCAATCTCTGAGCGGCTGGTATCAATCAACGGTCTTATCATAGAGCTTGAGACAGGTGGAATTCCAGATAATCCCTTTGACCCGCTTCCCCTGATTAATCTCATTAGAACAGTCTCCGCCTGATCATCCAGAGTATGGGCGGTGGCTAGCTTAGTGGCATAGTGTTTGGTTAATACTTGATCGAAAAATTTATATCTTAGGGTTCTCGCCGCATCTTCAAGAGAGAGTCCCTGTTCTTCTTTAAACTTTAAAGTATCGACTTCGCCGTATACGAATGTAAGCCCAAGAGACTTTGCTGTTTCTTTTACAAAGTCAGCATCTCGTTTTGCCTCATCGCCCCTAATTCCATGATTTAAGTGAGCGACAATAAGATCAAGACCGTACTCGATTAAATCATTTAAGGCGTAGAGCATGGCTATTGAATCTGCGCCCCCTGAAACTCCGAGCACTACTTTCTCACCTTGGGTGAGCATCTTATATTTTTTAAGTGTTTTCTTTACCCTGTCCAGCATCTTCGAAGTTGTTTGTAGCGAGGCCTGCCGACATAATTATTCTAAAAGCGTCCTCTACTGAAATCGATAGCTCCTTTATATCCTCTTCCGGGAGCATTATATAATACCCGCTGGTAGGGTTGGGTGTGGTGGGCACAAAAATGCTTACAAGTTTTCTTCCGGACTGATTGTGATGTACTCCGTTTTCTATGGTGCTTGTAATAAACCCTATTGAATATATACCCTTTCTCGGATACTCAAACATAGCGACCCTTTTTAGGTTCTTCATACCTCCGCCACCCATGATTGTCTCTATAATTTGTTTAGTGGCTATATATATAGTTCTAGCAAGCGGTATTTTGGTTATGAGATATTCACTAAACGCTAAGAGTTTTCGACCGACTATATTTCTGGCAACAGCCCCAATTATGAGAACAATCACTAAAGTTCCCAAAAGGGCAGCACTAAACTCAAAGAGCTGTGATAATGAAGGTAGGGAATGAAGTAGGGTGCTAAGTAACTTCGAGGGGGCAGTACTTATGAGTCCTATTATCCATCTGCCAAGCGTATATAAAATATATAGAGTTATGGCAAATGGTACTGTGACCAATACTCCGGCAAGGATGTTCTGCTTAAAGAAGTTAGAAATACGTTTCATACATTAGTCTGTATGCTTATCGATAGAATCGCGGAGGAAGCGGCTTGGTTTAAAAACTACTGCCTTTCTCTCAGCAATCTCTATTGTATCGCCGGTGGCAGGATTTCTTCCTTTTCTGGCTTTACGGTTTTGCACTCGGAAGCTGCCGAATCTAGGAAGCTTTATTCCCTCACCCCTACTTAATTTATCCTTGGTAATATCAAAGAAGAATTCAACTATCTCAGCAGACTCTCTCTTAGATAGCCCAATTTTAGTATGAATTACATCTGCAAGTTCTTTTTTCGTCATCTTTATACCTCGCTTTAATTTCTATATTGTACGTAATTTTGCTCCAAGAGCCAAACCAAGTCTTTTAAGTGTTTTTTCCTGCACCTTATTTATCTCTTCTTCTGTGAGTGTTTTATCAGATGCTCTTAAATGAAGTGATACCGCAACACTCTTCTTGCCTTCTTCTACATGATTGCCTGTGTAGACGTCAAATATAGCAGCATTCTCTATTAATGACGAGCCGACTTTGTCTATCTCATCCAATATTCCACCAACCGGAATCGACTCATCTATAATTAATGCAATGTCTCTTCTAACAGAGGGGAATTTGGGCAGTGGTTTAAATGATTTTCTCTGCTCTTTTGAAATAGCAGCGGTCTTGTCTAAATCAATTTCTAGTACATATAGCTTTTTTGAAATCTCGAGTTTTTCACTCAAGTTGGGGTGAAGCTCGCCTAAGTATCCTATCTTTTTACCGTCAAGTAGTATCTTCGCCGATTTTCCGGGGTGAAGAAATTCGATTTCCTGAGCATCCAGAAATTCAACATCATTCCATATGTTTAGGATCTGAAAGCCTTTTTCCAAGATGCTTTTAAAATCGAAGAAATCAAATTCCTTCTTTCCCCAGAATTCCG
>SPCL01000134.1 GCA_004525335.1 Thermodesulfobacteriales bacterium | reverse complement strand
CTCTTATCTTGACGAGAAATTTTCCTCAGGAGCATCATTAAAAAAGACTCCTCTAACGGGTGAGTTTAACTATGATTCTTTTAAAGAACTCTATGGAGATAAAGCCCTTCCGATGTTTATAATAAAAGAAAATGGGGAGCTGGTAGTGCTTGCTTCAGACAATCCTCCAAAACCTGTACCGGGTCAGTTTCTAATTTCTCTAGTGGATAAAGGGACTTCAGATTAAGCTGATTTATGTGTATTGGTCGATACTGATTGAGTTGGATTAGTTTCCTACTGCTGCTGTCGCAAAAATGATACTTAGCAAGACAAATACTGAAATAATTAAAAGCATGATTACTGGGGGAGTGCCGCTATATCCTCTGTGGGCATTAGGGACACTGGACTGGGCAAAGCTAGGTCTTCTTTCCATTAATCCCTTTTTCTCTGGCGGAGCTTCCGGAGTCGTCTCATTAGCTTCTTCCGCAGCCGCTTCAACTACTTCATTAGAGTCTTCTTGTGAAGCTTCTACAGCTTCAGTTGTTTCAGCAACTTCTTCATGAACTTGTTCTTCTATTGTTTCCGGAGCTTCTTTCTCTGACATTCTTTCCTCTTATAATCTTAAAATGTTTGTTTTAATTTACCTAATATGGGCCGAAAGCATATTCCTGAGCCATTTTGAGTTGATACTTTAGTTCTTTGACCAATCTTCTTTGCAGATCGCTCCAAGCTACCATACCGTAGTACTGTCCTCCATCATCAAGTATAAAAAGATGGGAAATTGTATTGCTATTCATTATGTCCATACACCCTAAGAGTGAAGTATCTAATTTTACGGTATGAAGTGTCGTGCTCATGATCTCAGAAACTTTTACTTCTGTAGGTTTTTTCCCCAGGGCGACGACTTTGTCGGAAAAATCGCTGTGTCCGACAACTCCCACTATTTTCCCTTCACTCATTACACCGGTTGTCCTGACTTTAAAATTTCTAAGTTTAAGGGCAGCTACATTGGCAGTATCTTTAGCATCCACAAAGAAAACTCTATCTCTTTCGCCTATTAAATCACGAACTTTTAATTCTTCTAACATGGATAGATACCTCCCGTTTGTAGATTCTATACAAATTAACCAGCATTATTTTAAGACTTAATTCCCAACCACTAAAATAATATCATAAAATCGGCTGTGAATGAAGCCCCTTTTTTACAGGCAGTGCCTGCTTCCATAAGAGTTCTACGTATCTCCTGTGTAATTGCAGCAGCGATTCATTCTCAAGTTTTAATTATCAGGATGGATCCAAATCTCAAATAACTTGCATTCAGTACCAGCTGCAAATAAAATATATATACGGGGTTTGAAACAATATTGTGTTTCTATGCATCTAAACATTCAAAAATATAATTATCAGGAGGAATATAGTGGCAGAATATATACATCCGGAAGTGCTGGTTAGCGCCCAATGGGTAGCCGATCACTCAAATGACCCCAATGTCAGGATTGTTGAATCTGATGAGGACGTACTTTTATACGAAGTGGGTCATGTTGAAAACGCTATTAAAATAGATTGGCAGATAGATCTTCAGGATCAATTAATCAGAGATTATATTGATAAAGAGAAGTTCGAAAAGCTTCTTTCAGATAAAGGAATATCTAATGATTCTACTGTTGTTTTTTATGGTGATAAGAGCAATTGGTGGGCATGTTATGCAATGTGGGTATTTAAGCTCTTTGGACACGAGAATTGCCTTATTATGAACGGAGGTAGGCAAAAGTGGATAGAAGAAGAACGCCCACTTACAAAAGATGTGCCTAATTTCCCTAAGACCGATTACAAAGTTTCCGGCACCAATGATGCAATAAGAGCTTTTAGAGATGATGTTCTAGAACATATTAGCTCAGGCAATCCGCTAATTGATGTGCGCTCACCTAAGGAATTCTCAGGAGAGCTTCTGCATATGGAGGCCTATCCTCAAGAGGGTGCTCTTAGAGGCGGGCATATTCCTGGTGCGGATAATGTGCCTTGGGCAACGGCGGCTAATGAGGACGGCACTTTTAAATCAGCAGATGATCTCCAGTCTATTTATATGGAAGGAAAGGGTTTAAAAGAAGGCGATGATATTATCGCTTACTGCAGAATTGGAGAAAGATCCTCGCATACTTGGTTCGTATTAACTTATTTGCTTGGGTTTAAGGATGTAAAGAACTACGACGGTTCATGGACCGAGTGGGGGAATTTAGTAAAAGCACCAATTGAAAAGTAAGGATTTTCAATATTGAAAATATAAAAAAGGGGTGCTTCGTTATCCGTAGCATCCCTTTTTAAATTAAGACATTATGACAAAGATAGAAGAAATAATTGAGGCGTTTCAAGAAGCTGATTATCAAGAGACACTTACTATGCTCCTTGATTATTCAGAGAGTTTGCCTCAGTTGCCGGAAAAGTATATCGAGCAGAGGGACGCCGGGTTTAACCGTGTCCCAGAGTGTGAAACACCTGTATTTGTCTGGATTGAATTAAATGATGGATTGGTTCATATAGACGCTGATGTTCCACAAGAGTCTCCAACAGTAAGAGGGTTTGTAAGTCTTCTGGTTGACTCGTTTAATGGCGTCACGCCTGAGGAAGTACAGTCAGCGCCTCAAAATTTAGTGCACAACCTTGGCCTGGATCAAAAATTAGGAACTAGACGCATGTTTGGATTAAGCGCGGTTTACAATAGAATCAGGAGTAGCGTTAAAGAGGCAAGCGGTTTACAATAACCTTCTTTTCTTCGCACAAATCTACCTTTAATATAAGATAATGAAAAACCAAGAACAATTTATGGAAGTAATCCTGGATCATTTTGAAAACCCCAGGAATTATGGTGCTATTGAATCTGCTGATGTTATACAGGAAAGTGGGAATCCGGGTTGTGGTGACATCATTAAGGTTTATCTGAATGTCGATTCTGAGGGCACAGCCAATAAGATTAGTTTTTCAGGGGAGGGCTGCATGCTAAGCCAGGCGGGAGCATCTTTAGTGCTTGAGAAAATGGTAGGCAAGTCAATAAAAGAGATTCAAGAAATGCCTCCTGATATAGTTCAGGATACTTTGGGGAAGAAACTTGTATCTACTCGCCCTCGCTGTGCAATGTTGGGTTTTAATACTCTGAAAAATGCAGTAAAACAATGGCAGAGACAACAAACACTATCAGAAATTAGAAATTCCTAAGACTGTTAAGCTTTTTATCCTTATTGCCTCTATTAATCGGACTTTGATTTCACCACGTACATATTCGGATTTTGGAGCCTTACTGCTTGCAGTCTTTGCTGCATAACGAAAGCGAATCTTTTTATCAGTTCATAACCTAGGTCATGATCCTCTTCGCATTTTTTGAGTATGAAAGCCCCGTCTAAGGAAACTGCCTTGGTGGGAGCTACAGCCTTAGAGTCAAAGTGCGCTTTATAGGGAGGGAATAACCAACCCCAGCCTAATATGTCACCTTCCCCAAGCATTTGGATTGTTATCGGATCTCTATCTGGAGCAAGTGTAGTCTCAAGCGCTACGATGCCTTCCTGAATTATATAAAACTTTTCAGCTTTTTCATTTTCTCCGAATATTAGCTCACCAGTATCGAAGCTTACATCTGAAGCTTTTTCTGTAATCATATCCAGATAATTTTGGTCCAGCCCTTTGAAGCAGTAATGTTCGCTGATTATCGTTTCAAGTTTGCCCATGTTTATCTCCTACACAAAGAGTATGATTTTATCTGTTATTATATCACGATTTTGCATAACTCCGCTATATACTTGTACGAATTATATACCCATTTTGAAAAGCTCGGTTTAAGTTGGAATTATAAATATTAAAACTAAACAACAAAGGGAGCCGAAGCTCCCCTTGAATTTTGCAGGTTGAAATTTCTTTATACTTTAAATATTTGCCGGCCGATGCCGACAAGAAAAAATGACAGCGACTAAGGAAGAACTGTTAGTTTCTGCATCATCCCTACGTCTTCATGGGTAAGAATATGGCAGTGAAAAACGAAATCCCCTGGGAATAATGGGTCTAAATAGGTCCTGAATGTAACAGTTCCAAAGTCAGCGAGGTTAATGTTCCCGCCGCCTCCGGTTGCTGCCGGTACGAGTATAGAATCTCGCCATTCGGGCTCTGGGAGTGCCTGACCATTTATATGGGTAATCAGAAACGGATTTACATGTATATGAAACGGATGATCGGAGTTTGTGCGGTTTATGAGCGTCCACTCTTCAAAATTACCGCCGAACATGTCGTCAAATAACGGTTCGTCCGAAGTGAAAAGCCCTTGTTTCTGATAGTCTATGCGGGGCATTTCCGGGTCAACAACCGGATTTGGTATGCCCGTATCATCGGCGTCCCTTGCCATGAGAAGATTCGTAAAAGGTAATCCCCCCCAGTAATCGGCGTCATATAGATCGAAATACCATCCGCAGGAAGGCAGGCGGTTCTCAGGCATTGCCTGCTGTCGACGCTGACCACACGTCTCAAACGCCATGTTGCGCTCGGCGTCTAGAGGAGCAGCTAGCATTTGTTGTCTTGTGAGAAGCCCTGAATTTTGGGGCAGTGGTCCGTCCTGTAAATCCATGTTCTTTTCGCTTCCCTCAACTACAATAGTCGCAACCGTTACAGGGTAGGTTGGCTGAGGGAAATCAAGCCCTATACGAGCTCTTCTAGGTCCTGGTGCAATTCCCTGGGGTGTAACTGAATAGGTGCCCGCAGGATCCAACACCTGTAGTTTATATGTGCCTGGCTCACCAGCTTTAACAAGAAGGTCTACTCGGTTCCCGGATCCCATGACATAGGCTTCTTCCACATTCAGAGATATCATTTCTTCTTGGTTGATTCCGTCATTGGCTAATATATGAAGGCTATGACCCTCAAGAGCGATTGGAAACGTCTCTCCCGATGCTGCGTTTAAAATCCTCCAACGCTGAACCTCGCCAGGGCGCATCTTAAGGGTTGGGTTAGTTACTCCGTTTGTTAGATAATAGAAATTGCTGTTCTGAAAAGTAGACCAGAGACCGTTTGTAGCCCCCGTATCCGAGTTAGCTTGATCTGCGTCTTCGTTTACAAACGGAACTTCGCCGTTTGTGTCTGTTCTTATCACCGAGATAGCCATAAGGATTTCTTTGGCTGCGGCTATTTCGGGGACTTCATTTAAATCCCCTGGTCCACCTTCAACTATTAAAAACCCCATCATCCCTCCAAAGAACGAAAAGCTGACCGAGCCGTGCTTATGCGGGTGGTACCAGAATGTTCCACTATGGTGATCAGATCCGACATCGATTTGAATCTCGCTTGTAGTGTCCGGCTCCATGCGGCGGAATACATTATCCGAAATGCCGCCAGGGGATACGATCAAGCCGTGTGAGTGGAAATTTGTTGTAAAAGGGTTTTTAGGAAAAGCTCCCAGTCTTTGGTCTTCCGGATTATCAGGGAAATTGTTTATTAGATCAATTTGTATTGAGTCGCCCGGGCTGATGCGAAGTGTAGGACCTATCAGGTTCCCGTTATATGTAGGCGTGTTAACTTCATCAATTTCACCGGTCTCAGAATTCTCAATAAAATTCGTCGCGATAAGGGTTTCTAATGTGGTGCTAAGTACACCGTTTCGGGAATT
>SPCL01000081.1 GCA_004525335.1 Thermodesulfobacteriales bacterium | reverse complement strand
TCTCGGCTCTTAAGAAACTTAGAAAATTAAATATTATAGATAAAGAAGTCTTTGAATCCTTAACCTCTTCGTATCTGTTTCTTAGAAAAGTAGAACACTCAATTCAACTTGTCGATGAAAGGCAAACTCATAAAATTCCAGTATCTTCTGAAGATATCAGTATTTTGGCCAAAAGATGCGGTCTGGAAGGTAAAGATGAGTTTGAGGAACTCTATATAGAGCATACTTCTAGTGTTTCCAAAATTTATAAACATCTCTTTTTCGAGCCATCTCGACAAACCGAAGAGTTCGGTAAAGAGTTTTGGGAACTTGCTGACTTCTTAACTTCAGGGAATATAGAAGAATCACAAGCGGTTGAGAATCTTAGAAATTTGGGCTTTAAGAATCCTGAAACGGCTATCGATATATTCTCAAAATTGCTCGACCCAATATTGGGAGCGTTAACCCAGGGGGGGAAGCTGACTGCAAAGAAAGTCATACCGGCATTTCTTGGAGAGATATTAAAATCATTTAATCCCGATGGTGCTTTAGTCAATCTTGAAAGGTTTATCTCAGGGATCGGATGGCGGTCTTCAATTTATTCAATTCTTCTTGAGAATCCCGATATTATAAAATTATTAGCCAGGCTATTTTCAACAAGCGGTTACCTGTCCAATTTTCTGATCAGACACCCTGAATATCTTGATGTTATTACGCTTAGAGACGTAAGGACTGAGTTTGCTTCTAAAGAAGAGATGCTTGAGAGTCTTAAAGCCAGCATGAAAGAAGCACAAGATTACGAGGATAAACTAGATGCAATAAGAAAGTTTAGACACGTAGAAACTCTAAAAATATGTCTCAGGGATTTAAATGGAGAGGTAGACCCTTTTTATGTAGGCAAGTATCTCTCGATGGCCGCTGAAGCAGTTCTGGAAGTTGGACTTCAACTGGCATGGGACATTGTCAGGAAAACGAAGAAAGGCAAAAATAATAAAATGCATATGCTCATCCTGGGCATGGGAAAGTTAGGCGGCCATGAGATGAGTTATAACTCAGATCTGGATGTTATATTCATTTATGAAGGTAATGACCATGAGTTCTATTCTAAACTCGGACAAAAGGTCATATCTGTGCTCTCTATTCCAACGGGTGAGGGATATGCGTACAAGATAGATTTAGACCTTAGACCTTCAGGGCGCTCGGGAGCGCTGGTTACTTCTTTTGATTCATTTAAAGAATATCATAAGGCAAGCGCCCAGCTTTGGGAGCGTCAAGCTTTGGTTAGAGCAAGGCCTGTTGCCGGGAGTCCGCAACTGGGAAATAAGATTATGGAAGCATTAACGCACTTTGTGTACGAAGAAAGCTATCCTCAAGATTTTTATCGCGAGATCCATCGTCTTCGCTCCAGAATGGAGAAAGAACTTGCAAAAGAAACTCCTAGTAAAGTTAATATCAAAACCGGAAAGGGTGGGACTGTTGATATAGAGTTTCTTGTGCAGATGCTTCAGTTAAAATATGGCGGTGAGTATGAAGAGCTAAGAGTTCAGAATACGGCATACGCTCTAGATGCTCTAAACGGTAATGGTATGATTGAGAATAAGGATTTTAAGGTTTTAAAAGAAGGTCTTTGTTTTTTAAAAAAGATGGAAAACTTGCTAAGACTTCTTCACGACCGTTCAATTAATGAGCTTTATGAAAGTGATTTTGATAAATTAGCTGCCGATTTTGATAAAAATAATGCCGGGAAAAAATTAAAAAAAGAATATATCTCTATAACAAGCGGAATTAGGAAAATATATGACAAATACTTCTTATAAATCCTCAAACGACACCTACAACTTTTCCATGGGACTCAATGATGACAGAATTTAAAAGCTGCATATTTATTATGGCCGATGGAGCCAGGGCTGATGTGTTTTCCAACCTACTACAAAGTGGGGATCTGCCTAATATATCAAAGTATCTTGTCGAAAAAGGATCTTACGGAGAAGCTGTTACAGTTTTTCCTTCAACAACAGGACCTGCATACACGCCTTATATTTTGGGGAAATATCCGGGACGCTGTAACTTACCGGGAATAAGATGGTTTGATAGAAATGCCTATAGCAACAAGCTCCTCTCTTTTGATCGGTTTAGAAGCTACATAGGGCTCGAAACATACTTTATGAACAGTGATATTTCTAAAGATTTTAGGACTGTATTTGAAATATTCCCCAGAAGTGTGAACATTTTCAACGAGCTATCCAGGGGTATAAATTTTAAAAATGATAAGACTCTTTTTTCTAAGCTCTACTATAAGGTAAAAAGCCATTTTACAGATAAGTCAAACGAAGTTGATTTAGTTGCGGAGCGCATTCTCTTGCAGTCATTAAAGGAACTGCCTGATTTTGTTTATGCCGTTTTTTTAGGCATAGATACATATTCTCATTTAAATCATCCATTTCACAGAAAAGTTTTAGATTCCTATAGAAGAATTGATAACACAGTGGGGCTACTTGCAAAAAGCTTAGAAAGTCAGGGAAGGCTTGAAGAAACGTTAATTGTAATTACGAGTGACCATGGCCTTACTCAAACACACACTCATTTTGATTCGCTAGAATTTATGAATAATGAGGGCTATAAAACTTTTTATTATCCTAATGTTTTTAAACATTTCACTGACGCTGACGCCGCTTGCCTAATATCTGGTAACGCAATGGCAAATATTTATGTAAAGAGTAGAGATGGGTGGGGGAGAAAATCTACATATGAGGAACTCCAAGGACTAATCAATAAGTTCGTAGATAGACCAGAAGTGGATATAGTGGCAGGTCTTGATGAGATGGGCCGTGCTAGAGTAAAGAGTGAAAATGGTGAGGCCCTCACCTGGCTTGATGATGAAGGTAATGTAATTTATGAAAAGATTAAGGGCGACCCTTTTAATTATAATGGAATGCCTAAGAAAATGAGCACTGAAGAAGCGCTTACTCATAGCTTTAATACTGAATATCCTGATGCATTGCTACAAATAATACAGCTACTAGAAAGCCCTCGTACGGGTGATCTGGTCTTAAGCGCTAATCCTGGATATGATTTGAGAGCTAAGCATGAGAATCCTGAGCACTGCTCTTCACATGGTGCGTTGTTTAGGGATCATATGATTGTGCCCTTTGCCCTTAATACAAAGGTCAATAAAGAATTTGTAAGAACTGTTGATATATTTGCCACTATATTGAGCGCTCTCGGTCAGCCGCTGTCTGATTATATTGATGGTATAAGTTTGATTGATTAGTCTTAGATTAATACTTAAGAAAAAATTCCTCTAAAAGCCGCCTCTGAAACAAAGAGTGCTATGACACCCCAAAGAAAATAGCGCCATATTTCCTTAAATACTTTTACAAGGTCTCTTGTTTGTTCCGGACTGCTTTCTATAGATGGAATAGAGATTTTCTCAAGTTTAGATTCTCTAGGGTCTACATTAACCGCAAAACTGTAGTTAAGTTTACTATCTGTTTCCACCCTATAAATTCCTGGCAGCCAAGTGTTTTGAAACTCACCGGATTCTATATTCACTTTAAGTTCTTTGCCCCTAGGATCAACTATTATAGTACTATCATTTCCTTCAATCGTTTCTATCTTTACAGGCTCGCCGACAAAATAATGTCTACTTTTGTTCTTCTTTATATTTGGTAGATCATGAATCATCTTGATTACAGGAAGAAATACCGGAGTTATAGAAAAATTATTCCAAGAGGTATCTGCAGTAGAAGAGAACATAAAGACATTGCCCTTACCTAGCTCTTTCTTGATTAGAAAAGGGCTGTCGTCCGTTGTTTTAAACAATACTTCAGATTCGGGGTGAATTGAGATGTTAAAGAGTTTCTCGACCCTTATCTGGTCGGTTCTATCAGTAATGTCTTTGGGGAAGATTGAAGCACTGCTTAGAATGAGAGATAAATTGTCTTCTTTTAAGCTTAGTAGTTCTCCGGGCAGTATGTTTTTCAGTAGAGCATTGTAAGACCCCATGCTGACTCTGTTTCCTAAAAATATGACTACTGTGCCGCCGTCATTTACAAATTTCTCAAGCTCCTTTGCAAAGCTAGGAGTTATTTCCCCGACATTGGCCAGATATACTAGTTGATAGTCAGACAAATCTTTATTTAAGATACTATTGTTATCAAGTATGGTTATATTGGTTGCCGCGTTCTCTGATATTGTTTCAAGAGCACGGGCCAGGTAGTAAGTCTCGCTAAGTCGTGAATCTTCTCTCGGATCCCCATCAACAATTAATATCCTAGATTCTTCTTTATAGTTCGAAATGAAGTATCTGACATCATCTGCTTTGAGTTTGTCATGTGTAGTCTGAACAGAGCCTGAACCTGGCAAGGATATATCGTAGTTTGTAAAGCTTGCTTCGAGGGCATTTGAATTTTGTGGATCAATATCAATAAACTCTCTTATCTCTTGCTTGCCCAACTGAGTTGTTGTTAATAGCTCTGCTACTATATCGTTTGAGAAATTAGATACTCTAGACACAACTCTTATTGAGTCGTTTATGTAATTGAGATCAATGCCTGATACTGCATGATTAGGTGAATTAGTGCCATTGGAAATGTCAATAAGTTCAAGCCATGGTTTGCGAACATCCTCATTACTCCAGCCATTCTTTTGAAAATCGGTAATTAGGGCAACTATTTTTTTCTCTGTAGGGGCATTTTGTAAATAAGAAAAAATATCTTGTAGCCTTTCCTCATTGTCTGTGAAACTAAAAGACAGTTCTATTTCATTTATAGATTTTCTTAATAGACGTGTGTTTTCCAAGAGATGAGATTCATTGTAATTGTCAGGGATTAGCGCGGTAATAAATGCAAAACTTCCATCGGGAAGGGAGTCAATCATATCTTGGGCTTTATCTTGTGCACGCTTAAAGTTGTCTTCATAACCCATACTAAAGGAATTGTCGATAACAATTGCAACTGATACGGGAGTCTTATCCATCTTTTGAGAGAATGAGAACACTGCTGGTTTAGCAAATATCAGCACAATTAATGCCAATATAAGGGCCCTTAATAGCAATAAGACTAGATCTTTTATTCTGGATCTGCTTGCGAGCTGCCCCTGGGTAGAGATAAGAAACTTAACTGCGGGAAAGCTTTTTTTTAAACTGTTTTTACGTGATATTAGATGAGCGATTACCGGGAGCGCTATTGCTGCAAGGCCTATAAGAAATAAAGGACTTAGGAAGGATAAATTCAATATGATTCTCTCTATTTATTCGCAATTTGAATAAGGGATTTTTCTATAGTTTGATTAGTCGGTGAAAGGACGTATCTTGTTTCGTTCTCATGACATATATGTTTAAGCTTATCAATAAATTCCATGACCCGTTTTCTATAAATATGTCTTAAAGAACCTGTGTCTACAATCACTTTCTCAGCGGTTTCTAAATCCTCAAATTCAATTGATCCGCTGAAATTAAATTCAGTCTCATCAGGGTGTAGTACTTGAAAGAGTGATATCTCTTTCCTTGAGTTTCTGATCAGTTTAATACTTTGCTCTATAGTTTTAGAATCAATTAAGAAGTCTGACATTATAACAAATGATGCGTCTGATCTGTACGTCTCAAGCGCTTTTAATACCGGATCTTTTAGTCCGGTCGAGCCCGAGGGTTTAAGTGTTTCCAGTTTGTCCAGTATCGGTGTGATAAAATGACTTCCAGCCCTAGGCGTGATTAATTCTATGTCATCTTCAGAAAATGCCACTAAGCCAACTGAATCACCCTGTTTGAGAAGTAAGTATGCTAAAGTTGCGCAAAGTTTTTTGGCGTATTCAAACTTGTTATATTCTCCGTCGCCATAATCCATTGAAGCACTTTTATCAATTAATATGCACCAACGCATATTAACCTCGTCCTCAAATTTCTTAACATAAAGACGGTCGTGTCTTCCGTACAGGCGCCAGTCAATCTGTTTTAGTTCATCGCCTCTGCTATATTCTTTGTGATCTAAGAAGTCTGGACTTATTCCATTGTAATAACTTTTGTGAATACCTGATTTGTACCCACTGACTTTTGAAGAGGCGCGAAAATTAAAACCTTTGAGCCTAACGGCTGTTTCTATGTCTAAAATCTCATTTGACATATTCTATAGGTGAAAAAAGGGGAAGATTAATCACTCGTGGTTAAGATTTTGTCAATCTCTTTTGTTACAGATTCTTCTTTTAAACTTTTTGCAATTGATATTTCTTTAACTAATAGCGACAGTGCCGAATCCATTATCCGCTTCTCCCCAAATGAAAGGTCTTTGTCATTTTGCAGGAGGTTTATATCTTTAAGGACGTTTGCAACTTCAAATATGTCCCCACTCTTTAACTTATCTGAATATTCGCGGTATCTTTTGTTCCAACTCTGATGGCCGTTTAGTTGTTCAGAGTTTTTGCTTCTGTTTTTAAGGATTTTATAGATTCTAGTAATCTGAGATTTTGAAATGACATCTCTTAATCCTACCATATCGGCATTCTCGGTAGGAACCATTACTGTAACATCACTGTCTAATACCTGAAGTATGTAATAGTCTTTTTTAGTACCACAGATTTCTTTTGATTCGACTGCCTTGACTTGAACAACGCCATGGGCAGGATAAACTGCTTTTGTTCCTACTTTGAAAATAGTCATTTTGTTGTTTTCTCCCATCCCAACTTTTGGGCGCCAGACCTCGATAAACTAGCATAAATAATGCCTAAAGTCAAATATGCCGCCATTGTGCTGTTGAGATCGAAAACCCTAGAATTATTACAAAATCAACAAAAATTAGTGTAATATTGGCATATATACTCTATATGTAAGTATGTTCGGTTTAGTTTGCAAAATTTAATAAATAGATAGTGCTACAATAGCTGGAATTACTTCTCTCTTTTTTGCAAATTGCTTATACTATATACATTGATTTTTGCTGTGAAAGGAATTGTATAGACCGAACAAAATTGAGATTTGTAATAATTAAGGCTCAATATTCTTGCCAAAATGCTGATCCTTGTATAATATTTACTCCCTTTCAAGGCACGTTTAATCAAATCAGAATATATAGATAATTTAACGGAGGAATCAGGGAAGTGCAGAAATTAACAGAGAAAGATTTAGCAGAACAACATGGGATTAAAAATCCCGCAAATATTTACTATAATCTTCCAATTCCCACCTTGTATGAAGAAGTGATAAGAAGGGAAGAGGGAATTATCGGAGAAGAGGGAACGCTTGTTGCCTATACCGGAGCCCATACCGGACGCTCTCCCGCAGATAGGTTTATTGTTAAGGAAGCGGGAACTGAAAATGATATTTTATGGGGGCCTGTAAATAAAGCTATTTCCCCTGAGCATTTTGACTTATTGCATAAAAAAATTCTGGATTACTATGAAGGCAAAGACTTATTTGTAAGGGATCTCCAGGTATGCGCACATCCTGATTATAAAACCAATGTCCGTGTTATTAATGAATACGCGTGGCACAATGTTTTTGTAAACAACTTGTTCCTAAGACCCGGCCCCGAAGAGCTGCCGCATAAATCAGTGGACTTTACAGTTCTTAGTGCACCTGGTTTGAAAGCTGACCCTGAAACTGATGGAACACGCTCAGAAACTTTTATTATATTGAATTTTGAAAAACGTATGGCTATTATTGGCGGGACTGAATACGCAGGTGAAATGAAGAAATCTGCATTTTCTGCACTAAATTTTCTTCTTCCTAACCAAGGCGTATTCCCTATGCACTGCTCAGCTAATGTTGGAAAAGATGGAGACGTCGCACTGTTCTTCGGGCTTTCTGGAACAGGTAAGACAACCTTATCTGCTGATCCTGACCGAGCCTTGATTGGTGATGATGAGCATGGGTGGTTTGATAATGGTGTGTTTAACTTTGAAGGCGGCTGTTATGCAAAAGCTATTAAGTTAAGCGCTAAAACCGAACCTGAAATTTACAATGCTTCTCTTAGATTCGGTTCTGTATTAGAGAACGTAAAAATTGACAATGAAACAAAGAAGATAGATTTTGACAGTGATGAGCATACTGAAAACACAAGGGTTGCCTATCAAATTGATTTTCTAACAAACATAGTTCCTGAAGGTGTTGGTGGTATACCGAAAACAATTTTCATGCTCACATATGATGCTTTTGGTGTTCTTCCCCCTATTTCAAAACTCACGCCAGAACAAGCCATGTATTACTTTACTCTTGGATATACAGCGAAAGTAGCCGGTACCGAGAGGGGGGTAAACGAGCCGCAAGCTACATTTAGCTCATGCTTTGGCGCTCCGTTTCTTCCAAGACCGCCATTATTTTATGCTGGAATGTTAAAAGATAAGCTTGAAGCGAGTGGAGCTACAGTTTGGCTTCTAAACACCGGGATTACCGGCGGCCCATATGGGGTAGGCGATAGGATGCCGTTGCCACAGACACGAGCACTAGTAACAGCAGCGGTTGATGGAACTCTGGATAAAGGTTCTTTCAATGAAGTTGAGATCTTTGGTTTGCAGGTTCCTACATCATGTCCTGGTGTAGATGAAAAGCTTCTTGAGCCTAAAAAGAGCTGGAGCGACCCAGCGGAGTATGATTCTAAAGCAGCGGAACTTGCAGCAAGATTTGAAGAAGAATTTGCCAAGCATAAAGCATAAAAACTAAAATCTATGGGCAGCCTTACCGGGCCGCCCATAGCCCATTAAAATATCTCTAAAAGTTTTTGTAACCTCTATTTTTCTTGTACTCAAAATTTATAATCACATACTTTGATTTTCTGAAATAAAGTCTGAAACTGGAATTTAGTACCAGGATGTGCTAAAAAATTGGTATTAATTCAACATAGGAGATTAATAATGGATTTTATCAATAGAGAAAGTACTTCATTTGTCGTTGTTGATGTTCAGGAAAGACTTATGGGTGCCATGCCTGAAGATATTGCTGAAACTAATTTGAAAAACATGAAAATTTTACTTGAGGCAGCCAAAATACTAGGGATACCCGTAACCGTAACTGAGCAATATCCTAAGGGGCTTGGGCCTACGATAGAAGAAATCAAAGAATCAGTAGGTGAGGGTTTCTCTCCTGTAGAAAAAATTGTATTCAGCTGCGCAAGGTCTCCGGAGTTTGAATCAGCCATTAACAAGATAGATA
>SPCL01000138.1 GCA_004525335.1 Thermodesulfobacteriales bacterium | reverse complement strand
TTATGATATGGTCACATATTTGGTCACATTCCCTAATATAGTTAACTCCCGAAAGACGTAAGCCCCTGAAATCATTGGTGGAGATGAGGGGATTCGAACCCCCGACCTCCGCGTTGCGAACGCTGCGCTCTCCCAGGCTGAGCTACATCCCCACATATTCGATCAGAAATTATAATCTGAACTAGATACAACTTTCCTGCAAGTTGATCAGCTCAGTAACAAAGATTTTACAATAGATTAAGCCCGAATCTTCTAGAGGCCTTTCATAGCGGCTCTTTTCGGATGCTCTTTGCGCCAGCGGAGCTTGTTCAAAGCGTTAACATAGGCTTTTACGCTTGCGACTACTATATCCGTGTTGGAGCCCTGGCCCTGGGTTATCGCTCCGTCGTCCTCAACCCTTACCGTAACCTCACCCTGAGCGTCTATGCCTTCGGTGATCGAAGCCACATTATAAGTTTCAAGCGTAGGATTAAGCCCTGTCGCTTTGGAAATAGCTTGATAAGCGGCATCAACCGGACCGTCCCCGACCTCAGATACAGTAACTTCTTCGCCGTCAATGAGGAGCTTTATTGTGGCTACAGGCCGCATATCGGAGCCGCCTGAATAGTTTGCGGAAATAACTTTGTAGAAATCAGAAGAGCGAACAAACTCTTCGCTGATAAGTGCCTCGATATCTTCATCGAAAACATATTTCTTCTTATCTGCAAGATCTTTGAACTTTACAAAGGCCTTCATGAAATCATCGTCTTCGAGGAAATAACCGTATTCCTCAAGACGCGTCCTAAAAGCGTGTCGGCCTGAATGTTTACCAAGCACAATTTTATTAGAAGGAATTCCAACTTCTTCCGGGCTCATGATTTCATAGGTGATTCTTTCTTTGAGCACTCCGTCCTGATGAATCCCGGCTTCATGGGCAAAAGCGTTAGCGCCGACAATTGCCTTGTTTGGCTGTACATTGATACCTGTTATTTGGGATACAAGCCTGCTTGTAGGATAAATTTGTTCTGTGTTTATTCTGGTTATGTAAGGATTATGGTCGTTTCGTACCTTAAGACCCATAACAATCTCTTCAAGAGAGGCATTTCCCGCCCTTTCTCCAAGACCATTTATTGTGCACTCTACCTGCCTTGCGCCCACCTGAATTGCTGCGGTTGAATTAGCTACAGCTAATCCTAAGTCGTTATGGCAATGAACGCTAAGGGTAAGATCGTCAAGTCCCTCGACCCTTTCTAATAAGGTCTTGATAATATGAGCAAATTCCTCAGGCACCGTATAACCCACTGTGTCGGGAATGTTAATCGTTGTAGCCCCTGCTCTCACTGCTAGATCAACGGCTCTACATAGAAAATCAAGATCGGTTCTGGTAGCGTCTTCACATGAGAATTCAACATTATCTATGTAATTTCTAGCGTGTTTTACAGCGCCGCTAATGATTTCTAACACTTCATCCTGCGTTTTTTTAAGTTTATATTTTAAATGGATATCCGAGGTTGCTATGAAGGTATGTATTCTGGGAGCTTCAGCTCCTTTTACAGCCTCCCAGCCCCTATCTATATCGTTATAGTTGGCTCTACAGAGCCCGGCTATCTCACAGCCGCGAATCGTATCGGCAATGACTTTGACAGACTGAAAATCACCTTCAGAGGAAATCGGGAAACCGGCTTCAATTATATCGACACCCAACTTTTCGAGCTGGTGCGCTACACGTAGCTTTTCTTCTACAGTCATCCCGCAACCCGGGGCCTGTTCACCGTCTCTTAAGGTCGTATCGAAAATCTTAACCATATTACTACTTCCCATTTCATTAACCTCCTTTAATTTAAACAAATATTGTAAGTCTGGACTGTGTTCTTGTCAATTGTTTTTTGAGGATTGGCGCAAGTAAATCAGAGGGTATTTAGCTTCACAAACCTGTAGGTAAATCTATAAAAACCGTATCTATCTTGAACTTTTTAGCAATCACTTTGGATAGCGCTTTAAGACCGACTGTCTCAGTTGCATGATGCCCCGCGAAAATCACGTTCATTCCGGAATCTTTTGCTGTGTAATAAACCTCAGCAGTGTCTCCAGTTATGTATAAATCGGCTTTTAACGAAAGGGCTTCGTAAAATCCTCCATAACTGCCCCCGCCGCTGCATACTGCTATTGTTTTAATATTCTTTTTACCAAAAGGTAAAACTATACATTTTGTATCAAGACTTTTATTAAGTTTTTCTTCGATTTCATTAATCGAAACAGCGCGCTTTCTCTCACCTAACCAGCCGACATTCTTACCTTTATGAAGCAAAAACTCTTTTTTAATCGGCGCTCCGAGGAGTTTTAGCAGCTCAGCATTGTTTCCAACCTCTTTGTGCCTATCTAGGGGAAGATGGCATGCGTACAAAGAAAGGTTGTTTTTATATAGCAGATCCACCCTATCTTTGGACCAGCCAATAATTGAAGGGTTATGAGAGCTCCAGAATTGACCGTGATGGACTATCAGCATATCGGCATTTTCCCCAGCGGCTTTTTCGAACGATTCGACTGAGGCATCAACAGCGAAGGCGACTTTCTCGACTTGAGAACCCCCTTCAAACTGTAAACCATTCCAGGACGAATCTTGGATATCATCTTTTTTTAAATACGTATCCAGAAAACCAATAATTTTTTTAAGACTTGCCATAGTTTGTAGTAATTAAAGCGATAGATTCAAATTAGTTACAGTTTAATATCATTTCCCTTTTATGAATCTGTATACAATTAGTAGAACTATTGACCCTATCACTGCGAATACGAAACTCTTGATATCAAAACCCGGAGTAACAGTCCCGCCAACCGTTAGAATTTTTGCTATAAAGCCTCCAACTACGGCACCAATAATACCTATTATGATAGTTCCGATAAAACCACCAGGGTCTTTCCCCGGCATAAGCCATTTTGCTACAGATCCGGCCACAAGTCCGAAAATTATCCATGCTATGATTTCAGTGAATCCCATAATATCTCTCCTTTATATGAATCGTAGATGCCTCTTGAATATTACTATTTTTTAAAAGAAAGTTCAAAGCAGATAGCATAGTCAAATCATTAAAAAAATTATTTCTACCATCTATTTGTTTGCGAATTGAGGAAATACCTTTATTCTATTAATTATAAATTAAGGAGGCATTCAGATGATTCAACAATCAAGCTTTTCAAAAGTATTATTTCTAAACTTTATCGCTTTAATAGCTATCTTATCTTTCGGCTCATTTACACAGGCTGAGAACACAAGCGAGCAAACCTCAGCTTTAACTAAAGTTGACTCTAAATACGTTTGTATGATTACAAACCAAGAATTTGCCAAAGAGCAGATTCCCGTGGAGTTAGAAGGCAAAACGTACTACGGCTGCTGTGAGATGTGCGAGGCTAAAATCAAGAACGACCCTCAAAGTAGAGAAGCTACTGACCCGGTTAGCGGAAACAAGGTTGATAAAGCTGAAGCTGTAATTGGAGCAGCACCGGATGGAAATGTTTTTTACTTTGAAACTGAAGAAAATTTAACTCAGTTTAATCTCTCTTCAGTTAACTAGATTTTAAGTAATACAACTTGATTGAGATTCTGAAACAGATAGAAGAATACTTCATCAATAATGAATATTCGAACTAAACAATGGCGGGAGTTTATGTTGACGAATTATAGAATAAGATTTGCAGATTCCCTTAAAAGAACAGCTACCTTGATCCTTATTTTTACAATCTTATCTTTCTTCCTTATTAGTTCATCCTGTGATTCTGATAGCAATTCCTCGCTTGATCCCGAGCTGGCACAAAGGTTAGAAGAAATTCTTTTGGAAAATATGGAGGAGTTCGGCATTCCGGGTGCATTGGTGGGAGTGTGGATTCCTGGAGAAGGGAATCTTATAATTGAACAAGGCGTATCTGATATTGATAATGACAAACCGATTGAGAAAAATGATCATGTGCGAATAGGTAGTGTTACAAAATCATTTACAGTAACTGTAATACTTCAGCTTGTTGGTGAGGGGTTGTTAAGTTTGGATGACCCATTATCGAAGTTTTTTCCCGAAATAGAAAACAGTGATGCAACTGTTCGTGATTTAGCTAATATGAGAAGCGGAATTTTTAATTACACCGAAGACAATGAATTTGTCATGTTACTTATTCAAGATCTATTAAGAAAATGGGCGCCTCAGGAACTAGTTGATGTAGCTGACGATAATTTGCCCTATTTCGCTCCCGATGGGGGTTGGCATTATTCTAATACAAATACGGTTATCCTAGGAATGATTATTGAGCAGGTTACCGGAAATTTTGTGGGGGACGAAATTCAAAAAAGGATAATTGAGCCGCTTGGACTTAGCGGTACGATTTATCCCATATCCCCGGATATTCCCTCACCTTTTTCCAGAGGATATGCGGAATTTGACCCGGAAGTCGGCTTGATGGATGTAACGTTTTCTGATCCCTCCGCTTCTGCCGGTTCGGGTGCGATGATTTCAAAACTATCGGATTTGCGCATCTGGGGTGAAGCACTGGGCAAAGGAACTCTGCTTAACAAAGAAACTCACCAGGTACAAATAAACAGCTTAAGTCCGATCGTATTTGATCCATGTGATGACGATGACCCTGAAAGAGCTAAAAGAAGCTGTCCTGAATACGATAAATACGGTCTTGGGATTGGCGAGCTGAACGGATGGATTGGACATACAGGGGAATATATAGGATACACAGCTTTGGTGATGTATGAGCCCGAAAGCGGGGCCGTAGTTGTCATTTTAATGAATATATTTGGTGTAGGAGATCACGTTCCCACAAAAGTTTTTAGAGAATACGCTGAAATCCTGAATTGATTTAAGACTATAATAGTGCGTGGTAAAACTACCCGTTAACAATATCCAAAAAAACTCTGTTAACTGGGCCGTCCAAAATGTCGCGGATCTTTTGAAGATCACCCCTTTCAGCGCGCCAGTGATGATATTTGTCATAGTGCTCTTTGGACGCCCATTTCTCAACTAAATACAAACGCCCGGCGTCTTCTGAATCAGTGCAGAGCGTTACCCCTTCGTTGCCTTCAAAATTACGGGTATCAGGAAGCAATGTTCCGAAAAATTCCTTAAATGTAGAAAGACCCTCTTCTTTGATCTTTGCGTCTACAATAATCATTATGCTCATTTGAATGATCTCCTTTTAGGTAGTAAGGATTTTGAATAGCTGGGGCTATTGGATACACTTCGAACCCCTGCATATTATAATTATTTAAGCATTAATAATACAATCTTTCAAGAATATAGTCTGGTTGGTTAAGCTGTACTGCACCCCTTTTGTCAAGATTGACTTAAGTTGGAATTATGGATAGCAATACTAAACAAAAAAGGGAGCCGAAAGGGAGATAATCTCCCTAAGCTCCTGACCTGCCCCCCTATAATAGGTCCACAAGTTAAGTTATTTTTTTAGATAACCATATTTATAGGAGGCAACTAAAATGGCTAGGAAAGGTTTGCATTCTTAATTC
>SPCL01000099.1 GCA_004525335.1 Thermodesulfobacteriales bacterium | reverse complement strand
TGCATGGCTATTGGGTTTTATGTTCAATAGCCATGCGATTATTTTTAAAGTTTCTAAAAGACCGCCTTTATGGTGATCCTGGAGCTTCCTGCAATTGCTCCATTACCTGATCAATTGAGAAGCTAGCCGCTTTTTGTCTAGGTGGAAACTCCTTTAAAGTAGCCAGGAATTTCCCTACATACGCCTGTGCAGGGACTAGTAGGAACACATGATCCATATACCAGTCGTAATAGGTATTTGATGTGATGTTGGCACGCTCATAAGGATCGCGTCTTAAATTAAAGAGTAGTGGCAAACGCAAAAGAACAAAAGGATCTGCCCATAGGGCCAGGGTCCCCTCTGTACGCTGTTCCGCAAATATTAATTTCCAATCTTTAAAGCGTAGTGCAGTCAGGTCTCCATCGTCAGAGAAATAGAAGATCTCTTCTCTTGGGCTGTCTTCAACTTCACCTATTAATAAAGGAAGTGAGTTATAGCCGTCAAGGTGGACTTTATAACTGCGCCCGCCAAGTTTTTTGCCTTTTAAGAGCTGTTCTTTAATATCCGGGTTCCCTGCTATTGCAGCAAAGGTTGGAAGCCAGTCCATATGGTGCATAATGCCGTTTGATACTGCGCCGGCTGGAATTTTGCCTGGCCACCTAACCGCTGCAGGCACGCGCCATCCGCCTTCCCAGTTGGTGTTCTTCTCTCCACGGAATGGGGTCATTGCAGCATCTGGCCACGAATTCATATGTGGACCGTTATCAGTGCTGTAAAACACAACTGTATTGTCCGTAATACCAAGCTCATCTAGTAATTTCAAGAACTGCCCAACATGCATGTCATGCTCTACCATGCCGTCTGAGTACTCATCCTGTCCTGAAATGCCTCTGAGCTCAGATTTTACATGTGTACGAAGATGCATACGAGTACCGTTCCACCATACGAAAAATGGCTCTCCAGCTTCATTCGCTTCTTTAATAAATCTTATTGCCTCAGCTAGAGTTTCATCATCAACTGTTTCCATTCTTTTTTTAGTTAAGGCTCCTGTATCTTCAATCTTTCCGCCGGCGTAGCTATGAATCACACCGCGTGGGCCGTATTTTTCTCTAAACCCAGGATACTCTTCTTCACTTGGATAATCAGGGAGCTCCGGTTCTTCTTCAGCGTTTAGGTGATATAAGTTTCCGTAAAATTCATCAAAGCCGTGATTTGTAGGCAAGTGCTTATCTTTATCACCAAGATGGTTTTTACCGAATTGGCCTGTTCTGTATCCGCTTGCTTTTAGAACGGTTGCAATTGTAGGGTCCTCTTCCTGCATTCCAAGCTCAGCCCCGGGAAGCCCGACCTTACTGAGCCCAGTGCGGATTACACTCTGACCGGTGATAAAACTGGCTCGTCCTGCTGTACAGCTCTGCTCACCGTAATAATCTGTGAAAATCATTCCCTCTTTAGCGATTCTATCAATATTTGGTGTGCTATAACCCATAAGGCCCCTTGAGTTGTAGCTCAAGTTAGTCATTCCTATATCGTCACCCCATATTACCAATATGTTTGGCTTTTTGTTTTTGTCATCAGATTTTTTATCCTGTGCGCTGGCTTCCTGCAAAAAAGCGCCTGAAACAAAAAGTAGAAATACAATCATAATAAATAATCTCTTCATTTCCCTGTCTCCTTTTATTTGTATTGCCGCTTCTGTTAAACTCTTATTTTTCATTTTTCACACACCTAAATCCCGAATGGGACAGTCCTGTATCAGGGCTTGCTTTCTGCCTGAATGCAACCCTGTACCCTGAGCAATAAGACTCGTTACACAAGAAAGAACCGCCTCTTTGAACTTTCTTTTTTGCGTATGGCTCTACAGGGTCTAAACTATCTTCTGGACCCGGAGGGTTTTTTATTCCCTCAGGTTTATTACTCATTTCATAGTAATCGCTTCTATACCAGTCACTCGTCCATTCCCATACGTTTCCAGCTATATCGTATAATCCGTATTTGTTAGGCGGGAAAGATTTTACGGGTGCCGTTACAATAAAACCGTCTTTGCCAGTATTAGAATTCGGAAACTTGCCTTCCCACGTATTGGCTTTAGGGTTGCCCTCATCGATACGCTCATCACCCCATGAGTAGGGCTGGTTTTCAAGCCCACCTCTTGCTGCCCATTCCCACTCTGCCTCTGTAGGCAGGCGCTTGCCCGCCCATTTACAGTACTCATCAGCATCAAACCATGAGATATGAATAACTGGGTGATCATCTAACCCCTTGAGACCGCTTCCGGTTCCTAAGGGATGTTGCCAGCTTGCGCCAGGAACCCAAACCCACCACTGATAGAAATTGTTTAAATCAACATCCTTACCAGGGGAATTAAAGACAAGAGAGCCCGGGACTAGGACGCTGTCATCAGGTTTGGGAACCCCTTCAGGAAGCTGCTTTTTCAGTTCCTCCCAATCAGGCTTTTGCTCGGCAGTAGTTACATATTTGTTATCTTTAACAAATTTTTCAAACTGAGCATTCGTGACCTCAGTTTCATCCATCCAGAACGGATCCAATAAAACCCTATGCCTCGGGAGCTCATCAGGATGGGTAAGCTCATCGTCTCCGCCCATCATAAAATCAGCCTCAGGTATAGGCACCATTGATGCATTTAATTGATCTTCTGTTTTATTGTCGGATTTACTGCAAGAGAAAAACAATAGAATAAGCAGCATCACACACACTGAGGGCATAAGTTTGATAATCTTATTCGCTACTTTATTTAAATACCTTCCGCTATAAATAAAAATTATGAATTCCGCCAAATACTAGAAGTTTATTTCCAACTCATTTTAATGCAGAACAATAAGATTGCTGCCTAAAATCAGCCCGTTCTTATTATAGCATACTATAAAACTTGTCAAACCTTTGGAGATCTATACACTTTGTAGAAACTCTCGTGTCGAGCTAAGTATTAAAAGTGATATCTTCTTCGAATTATACAAAGAAGATAAAATTATCCAGACAAAAAGGCTATGCAGCTTAGTTGTTTAATATCATGCAGTTGAAACAGTAAAGTCCCTGGATCTTACGGAAGATTGGTTGAGCCCATTAAATAGAGGTCGCATTCTCTAGCGGCTTCGCGGCCTTCGTTGATTGCCCAGACTATTAGACTTTGTCCACGTCTGGCGTCACCTGCGGCAAAAACACCCTCTACACTTGTCATATATTTACCATATTCGGCTTTCGCATTAGAGCGCTCATCACGTTCTATATTAAGTTGTTCAATAACAGTATCTTCAGGACCAAGAAAACCAAGCGCTAAAAACACACGGTCTGCAGGCCATACTTCTTCAGAACCGGGGACCTCTTTAAAAGAAGGTCTACCGTTATCTCCTGAATGCCACTCTATCTTAACCGTATGAAGCTCTTTTACATTGCCTTCGTCATCGCCTACAAATTTAGTAGTCAGAACTTCGTACTTTCTAGGATCCTCTCCAAATACTGCCATCGCTTCTTCTTGCCCGTAGTTAAGGGAATAAACCTTGGGCCACTGCGGCCATGGGTTATCAGGAGCGCGTTCCATTGGTGGAGTAGGTAATATTTCAAATTGGAGGAGACTCTTACACCCGTGGCGCATTGAGGTTGCAACACAGTCAGTTCCAGTATCACCGCCGCCGAGTACAATTACATTTTTATCTTTTGCTGAAATATAATTTCCATCTTCAAGATTGCTGTCTAATAAACTCTTGGTATTGGCTCTTAGAAAGTCCATTGCAAAATGAATTCCATTTAGCTCTCCACCCTCTATAGTTAAATCACGGGGTTTTGTAGCCCCTGTACATATAACTACGGCGTCAAAATCTTTTACAAGTTTCTCTGACGGATAGTCTTTTCCAATTTCAGTGCTGGTAACAAAGGTGATCCCTTCTTCTTTTAGTAAGTTCACCCTGCGGTCAACTATTGATTTATCTAGATGAGGGTTTGGAATGCCGTACATAAGCAACCCGCCGATTCTATCATCTCTTTCGAAAACAGTTACTAAATGCCCGGCTTTGTTGAGCTGTGCAGCGCATGCAAGCCCGGCAGGACCGGACCCTATAACAGCAACTTGTTTTCCTGTTCTTACCTTAGGAGGTTCCGGAACAACCCAGCCTTCTTCATAACCTTTATCTATAATAGTGCATTCTATACTTTTGATAGTTACAGCGGGTTCATTTAATCCTAATACGCATGAGCCTTCGCATGGGGCAGGACAAACTCTGCCGGTAAACTCCGGGAAGTTGTTTGTTTTATGCAAACGGTCTAGAGCTTCTCGCCATAAACCTTTAAACACCAGATCGTTCCATTCAGGTATTAGGTTATTTATCGGGCACCCGGAGGTTAAACCACCCAGCATATCCCCAGTCTGGCAAAATGGGATTCCACAATCCATACATCTTGAACCCTGCGTTTTTAATTTATCTTCAGGCAGATGTTTATGAAACTCTTTCCAGTCTTTAATGCGCTCAGATGGAGAACGGTCGGGTTCTAGTTCTCTGTCATACTGCATAAATCCAGTAGGATCACCCATTATACTTCCTCCAAATCTCAATCAATATATTGATAGTATTCATTGTTTTTATATTGTAATCGAAAGGCGGAAAACTAATTTCCGCTTACTCGCGCCAGATCACTTTTGTTTTCCTCAAACGCGGCCATAAGAGCTTCATCTCCGCTTAAGCCTTTCTTCTCAACTCTTTGAATGGCCTCTAACATTCGTTTATAGTCCTTCGGCATTACCCTAACAAATTTCTGAACGATGCTACTCCAATTGGCGAGTATTCTTTTTCCTTTACCGCTGCCGGTGTACTCAATGTGGCGCTCTATCATGCTCTTAACTTCTTGTGCATCCTTTTCATTAATAGATTCGAGATCTACCATATCCTGATTGCAGCGTATTGAGAAATCACCCTCTTCATCAAGAACATATGCTATTCCACCCGACATTCCAGCGGCAAAGTTTCTCCCGGTATGCCCCAGAACCACAACGCGTCCACCGGTCATATATTCGCAGGCATGATCACCAACACCTTCAACAACTGCTCGTACGCCGCTATTACGAACGCAGAAACGCTCGCCGGCAAGCCCTCTTATATAAGACTCTCCGCCAGTAGCGCCGTAAAATGCGACGTTACCTGTAATGATATTTTCTTCAGCAACGAATGTGGATGCCTTTGGCGGATAAACAATGATTTTCCCGCCAGACAGGCCCTTGCCTAAATAATCGTTGGAATCACCTTCTAATATTAAAGTCATAAATTTAGGGACAAAAGCTCCAAAGCTCTGTCCAGCTGACCCTTTAAAATGAAGCCGTACCGTTTCTTCAGGCAGACCGTCTAAGCCATATTTTTTAGTAAGCTCGCTGCCTAAAATTGTTCCAACAGTCCGGTTTATATTCTTGATAGGGAGAATAGCCTCAACAGGCTCCCCATTTTCAAGAGTAGTTCTGCATATATCAAGCAAGACCTTATTATCAAGCGCTTCATCAAGCCCATGATCCTGTTCAATTTGAGAGTATCTGCCATAATCACTTGGAACATCAGGCTGATAAATCACATCTGAGAGATCAAGCCCCTTAGCTTTCCAGTGATCAACAACTTTTCTCATTTCTAATTTGTCAGTTCTTCCTATCATCTCATTAATAGTTCTAAAACCAAGCTCTGCCATTAGTTCTCTTACTTCTTGTGCCATAAAGTGCATAAAATTAACGACATGACTTGGGTCACCGGTAAATTTCTTACGCAGCTCTGGGTTTTGTGTTGCAACTCCCACAGGGCATGTATCTAAATGACAGACACGCATCATGATGCAGCCAAGAATAATTAGCGGCGCTGTTGAGAATCCGTACTCCTCAGCTCCTAATAGTGCCGCAATAACTATATCTCGACCAGTTTTCATCTGACCGTCAGTCTCAAGCACGACACGGCTACGCAAGTTATTAATCAGTAGAGTCTGATGAGTTTCAGCAAGCCCGAGCTCCCATGGAAGCCCTGCGTGCTGTATGCTGCTTTGAGGTGATGCACCCGTTCCACCGTCGTAGCCGCTAATGAGTATTACATCAGCGTGTCCCTTTGCCACTCCTGCGGCGATTGTGCCTACTCCGACTTCGGACACTAATTTTACATTTATACGTGCTTTTTGATTCGCATTTTTAAGGTCATGAATAAGCTCTGCCAGGTCCTCAATTGAGTAGATATCATGATGAGGGGGAGGCGAGATTAAACCTACTCCAGGGGTTGAAAGTCTGACTTTGGCTATCCACGGATATACCTTTTTCCCGGGCAGCTGACCACCCTCTCCGGGTTTAGCGCCCTGAGCTATTTTTATCTGTATCTCCTCAGCGTTTACAAGGTACTCACTTGTCACTCCAAAGCGTCCCGAGGCAACCTGTTTGATGGAGCTTCTTCTTAAATCCCCGTTAGGATCAGGAATATTCCGCGCTGCATCCTCTCCGCCCTCTCCTGTATTGCTCTTTCCCCCAATCCTGTTCATCGCTATTGCAAGACTTTCGTGAGCCTCTGAGCTTATCGCTCCGTAAGACATCGCGCCTGTTTTGAAACGCTTGCAAATAGATTCAACAGATTCAACTTCATCTATAGGTATCGGATCAGAATCTGTTTTTAGCTCTAAGAGTCCTCTTAAAGTAGCTAGCTGTTTGGACTCATCTGTAACAAGCTCTGAGAATTTTTTAAACTGCTCATAGCTATTTGCACGGCATGCGCGCTGAAGCATATGAACCGATTTCGGGTTATATGCGTGGTGCTCCCCATCGGGGCGCCACTGATAAAGTCCGCCCTCATCTAGAGTGCCGGGAACAACATCACGATCTGGGTATGCTGTGTCATATCTAAGTTTTATTTCTTGGGTAATGACATCAATGCCCGCCCCTTTAATCCTGGTCGGGGTCCATGTGAAATATTTATCTATAAAATCGTGGTTTAGCCCTATAGCTTCAAATATCTGAGCTCCATGGTAGCTCTGAATAGCAGAGATACCTATCTTAGACATAGTTTTTACAATGCCCTTAACAACACTTTTGTTATAGTTAATTATTGCTTTTTGTTTATCTAGACCACTTAACATCCCCTCATTTATCATGTCTAGAATTGTCTCATAAGCCATGTAAGGGTTAATAGCGCTTATGCCGTACCCAATAAGCAGCGCAAAATGATGCACCTCTCTCGGTTCTCCGGATTCTAGGACTAAACCGACTTTCATACGGTTTCCGTTTCTTATTAAATGATGGTGCAACCCTGCTGATGCCAAAAGCGCCGGAATTGGAGCATTTTCCTTGTTAAACCCTCTATCAGAAAGCACTAAGATATTTGTACCTTGAGATATAGCTTTATCTGCGCTCTCAAATAATTCAACTAAAGCCTTCTCAAGACCCTTGCTGCCATCTGATATCTTAAACAAGATTGGTAGAGTGGCCGATTTAAAGTTTTCATTACCAAGATTTTTTATCTTCAAAAGATCTTCATTAGTTAATACAGGTGCTTCAAGCCAAATTTTCCTGCAGTTCTGAGGACCCGGATTTAAAATATTCGGCTCAGGACCAAGAGTCATTTCCGTTGCGGTAATAAGCTCTTCAC